>NZ_JAXGFU010000007.1:0-269227 GCF_041008815.1 Pseudophaeobacter sp. A-200-2
CTCCAGCCGCATCAAAGGTCGAGGTCCGGAAGGAGATGACCTTCTTGGCGTCTTTAGACTTCACGGTCTGGATCGCGTTGCCCGCGTAGATCGGACGCTCGAAGGTGTCGGCGTCGACAACAGCGGTCACATCCGAGATCACCATCACGTCCAGCAGCGCCGCAACGCGCGGCAGCACGTTCTTGGCGTCGGTGGTCGCAGGCGCCACGATGTGGCTGTAGTCGCCAGCCAGCGATACGATCAGCGCTGCAGTCGGCTCGGCCAGGCGGTGACCCAGCGAGGCATCCTCGGCGACCAGCACCTTGGCCACGCCGTCGATCTTGGCAGCAGCGTCGCCTGCGGCAGCAGCCGATGCACCGGCACAAAGCACGGTCACATCGCCCAGGGCCTTGGAGGCGGAGACAGCCTTGGCGGTGGCGTCCATCGCCAGTTCGCCATTGTTCACTTCAGCAAGGAGAAGAACAGCCATTACACAGCCCCCGCTTCTTTGAGTTTCGCAACCAGTTCGTCAACCGAACCGACCATGATGCCAGCCGAGCGGGCCTGCGGTTCGGTGGTGGAGACGATCTCAAGACGCGGGGAGACGTCGACGCCGTAATCGGCAGCGGTTTTCTCGTCCAGCGGCTTTTTCTTGGCCTTCATGATGTTCGGCAGCGAGGCATAGCGCGGCTCGTTGAGGCGCAGGTCCACGGTGACGATGGCGGGCATCTTGACCGAGATGGTCTGCAGACCGCCGTCCACCTCGCGGGTGACCTTGGCGCTGTCGCCGTCGATGTCGACTTCGGAGGCAAAGGTGCCCTGCGACCAGCCCAGCAGTGCGGACAGCATCTGACCGGTGGCGTTCATGTCGTTGTCGATCGCCTGCTTGCCTGCGAGCACCAGACCGGGCTGCTCTTCCTCGACGACCTTGGCGAGGATCTTGGCCACGGCCAGCGGTTCGATATCGGTGTGCACGTCATCGGCGGCGACAACCAGGATGGCGCGGTCTGCGCCCATGGCCAGTGCGGTGCGCAGGGTTTCCTGTGCCTGTTTTACGCCGATCGAGACCGCAACGACCTCATCCGCCTTACCGGCTTCTTTCAGGCGAATGGCCTCTTCGACGGCGATTTCGTCAAAGGGGTTCATCGACATTTTGACGTTGGCGAGATCGACACCGCTTCCGTCCGCTTTGACGCGGACCTTCACGTTATAGTCAATCACGCGTTTGACAGGCACGAGTACCTTCATGTTCAGACTTCCTTTCGCTTTGGGCGGAGGGGTGGGATCAGGCAGTTGCGAGCGCCCCAAGAATGGCTCGCGCGCGCAGGCGGACGGGTTCATCGACCATGGCGCCATCGACGGTCGTCGCGCCGTCGCCAGAGGCAAGGACCCGTTTTGCCCAGTGGATTTCATTCGCCGAGGGGGCAAAGGCGCGCTGCACCTCACCGACCTGCCGCGGATGGATGCAGAGTTTACCAGACATGCCGAGGGCGCGCGCATGGGCGGCATCCGCCTGGGTTTCGGTCAGATCGTCCAGCCGCGCGGTAACCCCGTCGATGGGTGCGCAGATCCCGGCCAGACGGGCGGCAAGAACCAACTCGCTGCGGGCGGGCAGCAGCACCTCGCGCTGATGTGCAGCACCGATGTCGGCGCAGAAGTCGATCGAGCCGAACACCAGATGTGTCACGCCGGGCACCGCCGCGATGTCGCGGGCCGCCGCCAGCCCTGCGGCGCTTTCGATCAGGGCCAGCAGCGCCACATCAGGGCCGAGCGTTTCGGCCAGATCGGTAATCAAGGCGGGATCTTCGGATTTGGGCAGCATGAGACCAGCCACCGGCAAGGATGCGACGGCTGCGAGATCGGCCGCGTGCCAGGGGGTGCGGGGGGGATTGATGCGTACAATGACGGGCAGCTCGGTGAAATCGCATGTCAGAGCGGCACGGGCGGCCTCCTTGTTGTCGCGCGACACCGCATCTTCGAGATCGAGTATGATCGCGTCGGTTCCGGACCGGGGTGCCTTGGCGAAAATGTCCGGCCGGTCAGCCGGAACGAACAGCGGTGCGCGGATTGCGTCGGACATCACCATTGCGCCTGCGCCTCCATCGCGACAGGGCCACCGGGTGCGGCGGTCCACAGGCTGATCCCAGCCTCAGTCTCGGCGGCGCGCAGGCCAAGCCCTTGCGTGTCGTAGACAGGCGACAGGCTGCGGAAGCTGAAGCGGGCGGGCGCGGCGCCGCGCAGGTCGGCGGCGAATTGCGCCAGCAGGGTTGCCTGCATCGGGCCGTGTACTACCAGCCCGGGATAGCCTTCGTCCTCCTGGCAATAGGGGCGGTCGTAATGGATGCGATGGCCGTTGAAGGTCAGCGCCGAATAACGAAACAGCAATGTCGGCGTGGTGGCGATGTTGCGATTGTGGGGTGCTGCCGGGGCCGTCGCAGCGGGGGAGGGCGGCTTGGCTGTGCCGGTGGGGGCGCCGCGATAGACGATATCCTGTCGTTCCGTGATCAGATCGCCGCTATCGCTGTTGAAATGATGGCGCACGGTTACAAAGCACAGGTCTCCGCTGCGGCCTGTCTTCAAAGCAACATCTTCGATCACTGAACGGCGGGTGACAGTATCGCCGATGCAAAGTGGCGCGTGAAATGTCATCTCTCCGCCCGCCCACATGCGCCGGGGCAGGGGCACGGGTGGCAGAAAGCCGCCGCGTGCCGGATGCCCGTCGGGCCCGAGGGCTGCCGATGGGGCCACCGGCTGACACAGGCAGAGGTGGATCATAGGGGGGGCTTCGGCGCCTTCGTCAAGCGGTCCGTCGCGGTCAAAGGTGGCGTTGAAGCGTTCCACAAGGGTCGGCATCAGCACTTCGGAGCGGGTTTCCTCGTGGCCAATCCAACTGCGCAGGTGGTCAAGATCGATATTCATTTCAGGTCTCCTGTGGTCGGAGTGCGGGCACCGGACCATAATGCGGCGTCTCGCCATGCCAGATCGGGGCGGGCGCCGGGTAGGACACTACGCCGTTCGGAGTCTCGACCGAGATACGGCGCAGGTGCGGGTGGTTTGAGAGGCCTTCCATGTCGTTGACCGAAGCGAGGGCGACATCCGCCACGCGCAGGGCCTCGATGGCCTCGGCGCCAGTTCTGCGGGCGAATCCCCGGGCGACAAGGGCGTCGGTCTGATCCCGATTCGCCACCCGCGCCACATTGGTGGCAAAGCGGGGATCATCGGCCAGATCGGGCTGATCGAGAAAATCGATGCAGAGTTTCTTCCATTCCCGGTCGCTTTGGATCGAGAGCAGAATCTGCGCGCCGTCGCTGGCCGTGAAGACCCCGTAGGGCGCGATTGACGGATGCGCCATCCCGATCCGCTTGGGTGGTTTGCCGCCTTCGTGGTTCAGCAGCGGCACGGTCAGCCAATCAGCCATGACGTCGAACATCGACAGCGATATCCGTGCGCCCTTTCCGGTCTTGTAACGCCGCAAGACCGCTTCGAGAACGGCGGAATAGGCGGTTGCCCCGGTGGCAATATCGACGATGGAAATGCCGACACGGGAGGGAACTGATGGCCCGCCGGTGATCGAGCACAGCCCGGATTCCGCCTGGATCAGCAGATCGTAGGCCTTGCGCTCTGCCATCGGTCCAGCTTCCCCATAGCCGCTGATCGAACAGGTGATAAGACGCGGGAAGTCCTCGGCCAGCCGATCAGCGCCAAATCCCAGCCGCTCCAGCGCGCCTGTCTTGAGGTTCTGGATCAGCACATCGGCATCGATCAGCAACCGCTCCAGTTCCGCCTTGCCCTCGGGCGCGGCCAGATTCAGCGTTACCGAGGTCTTGCCGCGGTTGAGCCAGACAAAATAGCTCGATTGGCCCTTCGCGACATCGTCATAACCACGGGCGAAATCTCCCTCGGGGCGTTCGATCTTGATCACCTCGGCGCCCGCATCCGCAAGGCGCGCAGTGCAGAAGGGGGCGGCTACGGCCTGTTCGATGGCCACCACCTTCAATCCTTCCAACGGGCGGCTCATCAGAACGACCTCGGCAGGCCCAGCACGTGTTCTGCCACGTAGCTGAGGATGAGATTGGTCGAAATCGGCGCCACCTGATACAGGCGGGTTTCGCGGAATTTACGCTCGACATCGTATTCGCAGGCAAAGCCGAAACCACCGTGGAATTGCAGGCAGGCGTTCGCGGCCTCCCAGCTGGCCTTGGCGGCGAGGTATTTCGCCATGTTCGCTTCGGCGCCACAGGGCTGGCCTGCATCATAAAGCCGACATGCCTTCTGCCGCATCAGGTTGGCAGCTTCGATTTCGACATAAGCTTCGGCGATGGGGAATTGCACGCCCTGGTTCTGGCCGATGGGGCGGCCAAAGACCGTACGTTCAGAGACGTATTGCGTCACACGGTCGGTGAACCAGTAGCCGTCCCCGATGCATTCGGCGGCGATCAGCGTGCGTTCGGCATTGAGCCCGGTCAGGATGTATTTGAAGCCCTTGCCTTCTTCGCCGATCAGGTTCTCCTCGGGGATTTCCAGATTGTCGAAGAACAGCTCGTTGGTTTCGTGGTTGACCATGTTGGGGATCGGCCGGACGGTCATGCCCGACTGCATCGCTTCCTTGATGTCGACAAGAAAGATGGACAGGCCTTCGGATTTCTTCTTTACCTCGGACAGCGGCGTGGTGCGGGCAAGCAGGATCATCAGATCCGAATGCTGGACCCGGCTGATCCAGACCTTCTGGCCGTTCACAACGTATTTGTCGCCTTTCTTGACCGCGGTGGTCTTCAGCTGCGTCGTGTCGGTGCCGGTGGTGGGTTCGGTGACGCCCATGGATTGCAGACGCAATTCGCCGCTGGCCAGTTTTGGCAGGATGCGGCGCTTCTGATCCTCGGACCCATGCCGCACAAGGGTGTTCATATTATACATCTGCCCGTGGCAGGCGCCCGAATTGCCGCCGGCGCGGTTGATCTCTTCCATGATAATCGCCGCTTCGGTCAGGCCAAGGCCGGATCCGCCGTATTCTTCGGGGATGAGCGCCGCCATCCAGCCGGCACGGGTCAGGGCATCGACAAACTCTTCGGGGTAGGCGCGGGCCTCGTCGACTTTGCGGTGATATTCATCCGGGAACTCGGCGCATAGCGCGCGCACCGCATCGCGGATATCCTGAAATTCGTCGGTCTGCTGCTGGTACATTTGGGGTCTCCGGTTTGAGTCTTGCGAAGTCTTCGCCATTGCTCTGGATATGCCCGGCTTGCCCTGCATACATCAAATATCTATTAGTGCTTATAGGTATAACGTTTCTGTATATGGGGCGCGGATCGTGGATCTGAGACAGCTGCGATACTTTCTAGCCATCGTCGAAGAGGGTTCTTTTACTCGGGCAGCGCAGCGGGTGAATGTGGCGCAACCTGCCTTGTCCCTGCATGTGCGCAATATGGAAGAAGCCCTTGGAACGCCATTGTTGCTGCGCGCGCCACAGGGGGTTACCGCAACAGAGGCCGGAGAACTACTTGCCCGTCGCGCACGATCGCTTCTGATGGATCTGGAGCGCACCGAAGAAGATCTGCGCAGTCTGGGCCGGGAGCCGACAGGAACGGTACGTCTGGGGCTGCCGGGGACCATCAGCGGTATTCTGTCGGTGCCGCTGATCGCGCGGTGCCGCGCGCGCTATCCGAAGATTAAGATCGTCATCGCCGAAGCGATGAGCGGCTTTGTCCGCGAATGGCTGCTGGATGGCGGTGTCGATCTGGCGGTTCTATATGCTGAATTGCGGGAAGCCGGGGTGCGGTCCGAACCGCTGCTGGATGAAGAGCTGGTGATGCTGGCCCCGCCTGCGCAGGCCGGGGCAGGGCCGACCCCGCTTGACCACCTTGCGGATATTCCACTGATCCTGCCTAGCGGCGCGCATGGGCTGCGCGCCATGCTGGAGGAAAAGCTGCGCGTGAAAGGTATCTCGGTCGCACCCGATATCGAAGTCGACAGTTACAGCAATATCAAACGGTTGGTTGAGCAGGGCTATGGGTGTTCGGTGTTGCCGTTCCACGCGGTGGCGCAGGAGGCCTCCGCCGGGCGCTTGTCGGTTAGCCCGTTCGACGCACCGGGGCTGTGGCGCCGAACTTACCTAGCCCACACTACCGCGCGGCCGCTGACCCGCGCGGCATCGGCTGTCAGTGAAATCCTGACAACCGTTTCCGCAGAATTGATTGCTGATGGAACCTGGGCCGGGGCGCAACCAATTGCGACAAAGGCTGCGGATACCAATTCCTGACCGGGCAAGACCTTTTGGCAACTGGGGTGCGCTTCCTGCCTGATGGGGAGACCTGTGGGCATTCTTGAAGCTGATGAGAGATTGTCTTTCGAATTTCCCGGTTAATCTTCCGGGGGGATCTGCGGATTGTCTTGTCTTCCCTTAGAAACCGTCAGCGAGGCCCGCGATGTTCGCTTCTCCCCCTGCCATTTTACTCCTCCAATCGAACGGCAACCGCGCGCTGCCGCAGATCCGTCCGGACGCCGCTGATTGGCACATCGGGGGGATGTTCAAATGAGCAGGCCGATCAAGATCGAATTCTTCCACGACACGGTGTGCGCCTGGTGTTTCAATCTTTCATCCCGCCTGCGCACGGTAGCACAGGAAATCAAACTCGATATTCGTCACCGGACCTTCGTGCTGCAGGCCAGCCGCCAGGAAATGGCACAGCGTTGGGGCAGCCCTGAGGCGGCGCGGAGTACCATTCTGGATCATTGGCGCCATTGCCGTGCGGCCAGCGATCAGCCGGAACACATCAATATCAACGCGATGCGGGCGGCCCGTTTCGATTATCCCCATGGCATGAACGCGGCGCTCGCGTGCAAGGCGGCGGAAACTTTTGGTGGTCAGGCGCTGCACTGGGAGATGTTCGACCGGATCCAGCGGGCTCATCTGAGCGAAGCCCGCAATATCGCCGACCCGAAGGTGCTGGTGGATCTGGCGCAGGAACTGGGTCTGACCCCGGATCAGTTCAAGTGCCGCATGGAGGATCCGGCGGTGGCCCGGCAGGTCGACGCTGATCGGCATTTTGCCCGGGTGAACGGCGTGCAGGCAGTGCCGACCCTGATCATCGCTGCAACGGGCACGCGGTTGCTGACTGGTTCTGTCGATGAGTTGCGGTCGCATCTGCGTGTTGTCGCGCGGCAACTGGAACATCTCTGAGCAGGCTACGCCCGGAGTGGCACGCGGGCAAAGCGCTTTGCAGAGCTAGCGCATCGTGTTTTATTTCTGGGAAGCAACGGAGAGAGCCATGGACAAGTTTGGTGTCATGCGGGCCTTCTGCCGCATCGTCGACCGTGGCAGCATGGCGCGCGCGGCTGAGGATCTGGGCGTGTCGTCCAGCTTGCTCAGCCGCGATCTGAAGCTGCTAGAAGAAAGCCTCGGCTGCAGGCTGATCACGCGCACCACCCGCAGCATGTCCCTGACCGAACACGGTCGGCTATATTACGAGCAGGCCGACCGCATCCTGCAGGCCGTTGATCTGGCCGAGCAGCAGGTGCGGTCTGGGGCGCAGGTGATGCGGGGCGAGTTGCGGATCAATGCGCCGCATTCCTTTGGCACGACGGTTCTGGCGGATTTGTTGCCCCGGTTCGCCAGTCGCTATCCTGACGTGCAGCTGTCGCTTGTGTTTGACGACAACGTGCTGGATCTGGTTCAGGGCGGCTTTGATGTGGCGATCCGCATCCGTGCAAGCCTGCCGGATTCGGGGTTGATCGCGCGCAAAATTATGCCCGTGCATCAGGGTGTTTTCGCCAGCCCCGAATATCTTGCAGATTGCGGCCAGCCTGAGGCTCCGGAGGATCTGAAAAGACACAGAACACTGTCCTATAGCCTTGCTGAAACTCCGCTGACTTGGGAATTTAATGGGCCGCAAAGACGGGTTACGGTGCCGATTTCGCCCCAGCTGCGCCTTGGCAGCAGCATTGTCCTGCGTGACATGATCAAGGCCGACATGGGGATTGGCAGCTTGCCGAATTTCCTGTCAGCCCCGCTTGAGGCGACGGGCCGGATTGTCCGGGTTCTGCCAGACTGGCACCTGCCAGAACGCACGGTCTACACGCTTGCCGCGTCACGCCTAAGCGCGGATGCTAAGGTGATGGCTTTCAACGATTTCCTGGCTGCGGAATTGGCGGGTCGGCCCTGACAGCCAGCAAGGATGCAGTTGCGGCGCTCCTGGTCGGCGACCGGTCCAAATCCCGGGTTTCCGAATTGACCGTCACACTTCTCATCGTACCTAACGACAGGAGCGCCGCGTGACAGATAGCGGGGCCAAAGAGGGACTTGTGGCCCATAGAGTGACCTCTCGGCACATATTTCAAGTCCGATGCTCAACACCCAGCACCCTACATCCGAAGCGAGACGTTCCGGTCACAATTATCCCGGAAAAGGATGCGAGGGAGGCTTTGGAACGTCGCTGGCCGCCGGGATGCGCAGCCTGAGATTGCATCGATTGGCTGCAAATAGGCGATAATTCGCCGTATGCGCGAGTTATTTTGAACATTGGTCATCATTTGGCCGTAATCTCAACGTAGAGTTTTTCAGTTGCCCGTGGTCCGATGGGCGATTGAAGACCTTCGGCGTCCGTTAGCCATCACAAGGAACGAGGGAACGGGCAATGGAAGGAGGATGCGTATGTTTGCTTTGCCGCCAGACGTCAAAAGCGCCATAGCTACCCAGAACGATCTCGTCCGCGCGGATCTGCCATCCCGTTTCGCGTCGATTACGCTTGTCTCGCTCCTGTCCCTTTTCTTCGTGCCAATCCCAGTGGTGGCCACCATATATCTGGTCTATGGGCTGATCGAGATCATCGGTGTCTACGTCTACAAGAGGCTGAGCAAAGAGGTCACAATCGGCTCGGTCCTCCTGTTCGCCGGATCTGCCTTTGCCGGCGTCTGGGTCTTCAACGCGATCCCGCTGCTTCTGTTTCTTCAGTCAGAACCCTTTCCCAAGCTGATGGGCTCAATGCTGTTGATCATCGCGCTCAATCACAGTGTGGTGGCGCGCTCTGCCTGGATGTTCTTTGGTATCCTGACGGCGGTGCCGATCCTCTGTGTCTTTGGCTATATGATTGGTAGCTTCCTCTATAACTTCGCAAGCCCGGTAGAGATTGTGATCGCGACCATCGTGGTGGTTCTGGGGTCGGCCTATATGCTGCATGCCATGTGGGTGCAGCACCGGCTGACCGGCCGCCTGCGCGAGGCCTTGCGCGAAGCAGAGGCCGGAAGCCGGGCCAAGAGCCGGTTCCTTGCGGCGATGAGCCATGAGATCCGCACCCCTCTCAATGCAATTTGCGCCATGTCCGAATTGATCGAGGATGAACGCACCGACCGGCAGACGCTGCGTGAACGCACCCATCTGCTGCGTAAGTCTGCCCAGGCGCTGACCGGTATTCTGGACGATGTTCTGGATCATGCGAAAATTGAATCCGGACAGTTTGAGCTGAACCTGACAAATGCGGAGCCAAGGTCCGAAATCTCCAGCGCGGTTGAAATGTTCCGGGCGCCCGCCGATGAAAAGGGGCTGCAACTGATCGTCGATATCGAAGACAACGTGCCTGCCTATGCGGAATTCGACGCGCTGCGTGTCCGTCAGATCATCGGAAACTTGGTGTCCAATGCGGTCAAGTACACCGAGACTGGTCAGGTGCTGGTCGGGGCGCGCGGCGAACAGGTCGATGGTCAGACGGTTCTCACCGTTGAGGTGTCGGATACCGGACGCGGCATGACGCCGGATCAGACCGCACAGCTGTTCACGGAGTTCTACCGGGCAGAGGACAAGAACGCCCTCAGCGTGCCGGGCACGGGCCTTGGTCTGTCGATTGCGCGGCGCTTTGCGCATATGATGGAGGGTGAAATTACAGTCAGGAGCAGCCCTGGCCGCGGAAGCTGTTTCACCTTTACATGCCCGGTCAGGGTTCTTGAAAATTCGGAGATCGAGGCCCTGTCGCCGCAAACCCCGGATGAAGACCGAAGCGATCTTGGTGTTCGCTCGATCTTGCTGGTGGATGATACCGCGTCGAACCGGGTGGTGGTGCGTGCCTTCTTGAAAAACAGCGATGTTGAGATTGTCGAGGCAGGGAATGGTGTCGAAGCTCTGGCCTGTCTTGAGAAACGATCGGTGGATCTTGTGCTGCTCGACATGAAGATGCCGGTGATGGACGGGCGCGAAACCCTGGCGGAGCTGGCACGCCGTGGGGGTAGGATCGGCAATACGCCGGTGATCATGCTGACGGCCAACGCTGCGCCAGAGGACCAGGAGTTGTTCCTCAAGCTAGGGGCGGCTGGGTATCTGGCAAAACCGGTCAAGAAGTCCGTGCTGCTATCTGAAATCCGAAGGGTTGCAACCGAACGCTTCATCCGCGCCGCCTGATGGCGCCCCGCTGGCCATGGCGCGCCGGGCGTTGGTCAGAGGCTCCGATCCTGAACAATGTCATGGGGAATGATCTGGTTCCGGTACTGAGCGTGCCTGCTGCCTGATCGTTCCGCCACGGTATACAGGCCTGCTGGTAAAGTCTGCCCGCGTCCGACGGCGCTTTCATATTCTCTGAAATAGATCTGTCCGGTCGGACCTGTGCCGGTTTGTTACCTCGGCTTCGGCGGAACTGCGCCCATCCTTAAGCGGCCTTTAGAGAAAAGGCGCGTATAACGCGCACTTGCCCAAAAGTTGTGCGTGATGAGAGGGGTAACCCTCATCACGGTTAATTTAAAATTTACGATTTCTTGTGAAAGTTGATTCAAATTTGCTGAAAGTTTTCAGCACCACATTGAGATTATGGAAAAAGGCGGCGGGACAGCCCGATGCAGTCGACAGAAATATCGTTCGACAACTTAGGAGAGACCGGTGCTTTGTTCACCGAGCTCCTGCGCGCGCGTTATCATCATTTTATCGAGGCGCGCGGCTGGGACCTGCCCAACGTGCGCGGGCTTGAGTTTGATCAGTATGATACCCCGGAGAGCATCTATTGCGCGATTCATGATGGCATGACGATCCATGGCGGTTTCCGGGTGACGCCCACCACCGCAAAATGCGGCAGCGCCAGCTATATGCTGCGCGATGCGCAACTGGGCCTGTTGCCGGATCTTCCTGCGGACATTCTGGATGCGCCCGCGCCACAGGACCCGAAGATCTGGGAGGTCAGTAGGGTCTTCGTCGATGATACGCTCAGCAGCCGCGAACGCATGCGTGTGCGCGGACAGTTGGGGGTGAGCTTTGCCCGGCTGGCCAAGGACTGGAACATTGATGCGTTCCTTTGTCTGACCTCTGTTTCGGCTGCTTTGCTGACGCGTCAGGCGGGGATCAACATCACCCCGGCCGGATTGCGCTTCGAAATCGAAGGGGAAACCTGTCAGGCTTACCATCTCAAGGTCGATGCCAAGAGGCTGCGTCGCAGCCGAGCGGCGTGATCCACAGCGGCAGGACTATGCGTCAGGGGCAGGACACTCTGCGCTGACTGTCTGATAAAAGGTCCGCAGCGCAAACGAGACCGCAACGCAAAAGGGGGCCCTGATACGGGCTCCCTTTCCTTTTTTTCAAATGTGGGCGTTGTCTACGCCCGGGTTTCAGCGATCAGACCGCGCCAGATCGCCCAGCACATCAGGAGCAGCACCACGGTAAATGGCAGGCCTGTCGAGATGACCATCGCCTGCAGCGAAGCCAGTCCGCCGCCGATGAGCAGCGCAATCGCCACGGCGCCCTCGAAGACGCACCAGAACACACGCTGCGGGACCGGCGCATCGACCTTGCCGCCTGCGGTGATGGTATCGATCACCAGCGAACCGGAGTCCGAAGAGGTGACGAAGAACACGACCACCAGGATGATCCCAAGGAAGCTTGTGATCGAGGCCAGCGGCAGTTCGGCCAGCATCTTGAACAGTTTCAGCTCAAGCGGCGCTTCGGTCACGGTGGTGACGCCATCCTGAATGACCTGCTGGATGGCTGTGCCGCCAAAGACGCTCATCCACAGAACGCAGACCATCGAGGGGATCAGCAGTACGCAAATGATGAACTCACGCACGGTGCGGCCACGGCTGACGCGGGCGATGAACATGCCGACAAAGGGCGACCAGCTGATCCACCAGGCCCAGTAGAAGGCGGTCCAGCCTTGGCTGAAGTTGGTGTCTTCGCGGCCAATCGGGTTGGACAATGCGGGCAGATACTGGATGTAGGCAGCAAGGCTGTCCACGAAGCCGGTCAGGATCGCGATCGTGGGTCCGGCGATCAACACGAACAGCAAAAGCAGGGCCGCAAGCCCCATGTTGATTTCGGACAGCACTTTCACCCCGCCGTCGAGGCCGCGGATCACCGAGATCAGTGCGATTGCCGTAATGCCGGTGATCAAAACAACCTCGGTCGTCGATCCCACGGGGATGCCGAACAGCTCATTCAGACCTGCATTCGCCTGTGTCGCGCCAAAACCAAGCGAGGTTGCAAGGCCAAACAGGGTGGCGAAAACCGCCAGCACGTCGATGGTGTGCCCCGGCCAGCCCCAGACACGTTCGCCCAGGATCGGGTAGAAAGCCGAGCGAATGGTGAGCGGCAACCCCTTGTTGTAGGAAAACAGCGCCAGTGCCAGTGCGACAACCGCGTAGATCGCCCAGGGGTGCAGTCCCCAGTGGAAGATCGTTGCTGCCATGCCCAGGCGGACCGAGGCCGCCTGATCCCCGGCGGCTGCCCCCAGCGGTGCCCAATCGGTCCGCGCGCCATCCTCACCAGTGGCAATGCCACCCATTGAGGTCGAATAATGGCTCATCGGTTCGGAAACGCCATAGAACATCAGGCCGATGCCCATGCCGGCGGCGAACAGCATCGCGAACCAGCCGATATAGCTGTAATCGGGTGTCGCATCCGCACCGCCAAGCCGCACCTTGCCCAGAGGCAGCACGATCAGCAGCAGGCAGAATAGGACAAAAATGTTGGCAGCGCCCAGGAAGAACCAGTCAAAGGTGCTGGTCAGATAGGGGCGCAAGCTGCCGAAGATATCGGCGGATTGCTCTGGCAGGGCCAGCGCGTAGAAAACGAAGGCTACGATGGAAAGCCCGGAAATCAGGAAAACCGGGTTGTGAACATCGAGCCCGAACGGTCCAACTGTCGTTTCGATATTGTCCTGACCAATCGTGTAGTCGGTATCGATGATTTCTGCTGTCCCTTCGGGCTCGGGTATGCCCTGGTTGGTCGTTTCGTCGGCCATTTTGGAGGCCTCCCTTTATCAGATCTTACAAATGCTGTTCGCGGCTCTGTGGTCAGCCGCGCACGACAAACACCGAACATTTCGCATGCTCGGCAATTTTTCCGCCATTCGAGGGCCAGATATAGTCGAGCACATTGGGCAGATGGCTGGCCATCACTACCAGGTCTGCACCCGTGTCCTTGGTGGCTTTCAGCAGCGCATCGTCGACATCCGTGGTCGGATCGTGGCTGACCACCGGCACTGCCGATGCGGTGAACCCGTGCTCTGCCGCTTGTGCCTTGGCGAATTCATCGAGTTTGACGGCATATTCGGCCGGATTATGCGCAGTGGCGCTGGGCGTAGAGGCGGTCACCCCAACAAACACGACTTCTGCCCCGTAATGCTTTGCGAGATCTGACGTGCACTTTAGGGCCTTCTCAAGATGCCCTTGATGCGCCAAGTCCACCGGCGCCATGATTTTCTTGAACACTCGGTTGTCCTTTCTCTCAGTTTGAAAATTTCGGCGGCTCATGTGTCGCAGCCGACCCCGGCGGGGTTGAAAAACCGCCCATCACATATCGATCACTGGGGTGAAAGTGATTTTTGATCTGTCTCCTCCTTGAGGAGCGTAACATCAAATCTGAGCCGCAGACAAACGAGGCGTTGAACTTTTGGTAGGGAATGCGGACCTGACGCTTTGGAATTTGCGGACGTTTAACAAAAATATATTCTTGAAAAACAATGTTTTGTTCGAAGGTCACGGGCTGCTTCAGGGCAAGCCGGGCCGGTGAAACGATTTCCAGAGGCGCGCCATCAGGCGCCGCGATCTGACAAATGCAGCCCGTTCCAGTGGTCGAAATGAACGGGCTGCATTGGTTTTCTGCGGATGGGTTGGTCCGGAGTTCGGGGTGGCGAAGAGCGCCATCCCCATCCTGATCTGGCGCATCCGTGCCGCGGAGAGACCGCCGTCTCAGCCCATCGCGTCGAGCAGGCCCTCACCGGCAGAGAGTTCGCACTGGCCGGGGTTTTCCTCGCGGTTGAGGATCGTCACCTTGCCATCCTCGACCAGCATCGCATAGCGCAGCGAGCGACCGATCAGCCCGGCGGGCGGCGCATCAAAGCGCATGCCGATGGCATCGGTAAATTCGCTTTGGGCGTCGGCCAGCATGGTGATACCTGCTTTGTCCGCGCCGGTTGCTTCGCCCCAGGCCTTCATCACGAAGGGATCGTTTGCCGATATGCAGATGATCTCATCCACGCCCTTTGCATCGAACTGATCCTTGGTGCGGATAAAGCTGGGCACATGGGCGGAATGGCAGGTCGGGGTAAAGGCGCCCGGAACGGCAAAGATGGCAACCTTGCGGCCCTTGACCCTCTCGGCCATCTGCACCGGCTCGGGCCCTTCGGCCCCCATTTGCACCAGGGTGGCGTCCGGCAGGGTGTCTCCGACTGAAATCATCGCGCGTTCCTCTTCTGTCGTGATTGCGTTATCTATGGTCCCCCATATAGGGTCCGGTCAGACCGTGACCAGAACATGCGCAGGAGGCAAGAGGGGACATGAGCCACATCGTGGTAATCGGAGCAGGGCAGGCGGGATCGTCTCTTGTGGCCAAATTGCGCAAAGATGGATTTGACGGTGACATCACCCTGATCGGAGCCGAAACCGCGCTGCCCTATCAGCGGCCACCCCTGTCCAAGGCCTACCTGCTGGGTGAGATGGAGAAAGAGCGCCTGTTCCTGCGCCCCGAGAGTTTTTACGCCGACAATGACATCACCCTGAAACTGGGCGCCACCGTCACAGGGATTGATCCGGCGGCAAAGACGGTCAGCCTTGGGGATGAGGTGATCTTCTATGATCAGCTGGCCCTGACCACCGGTTCCGATCCGCGCCGCCTTCCGGCCGTCATCGGCGGCGATCTTGATGGGGTATTCGTTGTCCGTGGCTTGTCCGATGTGGACGCCATGGCGCCGCATGTGACGACAGGCAAGCGGGTGCTGATCGTGGGTGGTGGCTATATCGGGCTGGAGGCCGCAGCCGTCTGCGCCAAGCGTGGCTTGTCGGTGACCCTGGTCGAGATGGCAGATCGGATCCTGCAACGGGTGGCAGCGCCCGAGACCTCCGATTATTTCCGCGCCCTGCACAAGGGGCACGGTGTCGACATCCGCGAAGGCACGGGGCTGGAGCGGCTGGAAGGCGAAGACGGAAAGGTCGCGCGGGCGGTTCTGGGCGATGGTAGCACGCTGGACGTGGATTTCGTGGTGGTTGGTGTCGGTATCGCCCCGGCGACCACTCTGGCCGAGCAGGCCGGGCTGACGATTGAAAACGGCATCCGGGTCGATGCGCAGGGCCTCACCTCGGACCCTTCGGTCTGGGCGGCGGGCGATTGCGCCTCGTTCCCCTACAAGGGTGAACGTATCCGGCTGGAAAGCGTGCCCAATGCCATCGATCAGTCCGAAATCGTGGCGCAGAACATGCTGGGCGCAGGCAAGGATTACGTGGCACAGCCTTGGTTCTGGTCCGACCAATATGATGTGAAATTGCAGATTGCGGGCCTCAACAGCGGCTATGACAACGTGGTCACCCGTCAGGGCGAGGGGCAAAGCGTGTCCTTCTGGTATTACAAAGGTGATCAACTGGTGGCGGTCGACGCGATGAACGATCCGCGCGCCTACATGGTCGGAAAACGGCTGATCGATGCGGGTAAAACGGCGGACAAATCCGTGGTCGCCGATCCCGAAGCAGACCTGAAGCCGCTGCTGCGGGCATGAGGATCATCGCAGGTGAGTTTCGCGGCCGCGCGCTGGCGGCCGTGGGCAAGGGCGATGCGGGTGCGCATCTGCGCCCGACGACCGACCGGGTGCGCGAAAGCCTGTTCAACGTGCTGATGCACACCGGTGCCATCGACGGCGCCCGGGTGCTGGATCTCTTTGCCGGAACTGGCGCGCTGGGGCTTGAGGCGCTGTCGCGCGGCGCGGCTTTGGTCACATTTGTCGATGACGGACGCGTGGCGCAGGGGCTGATCCGCAAGAATGTCGGTATTTGCCGGGCCGAGGATCGCACGGCCCTGATCCGCCGCAGCGCCCTGAAGCTGGGGCAGAACCCCGATGCCCCCTATGACGTTATCTTCCTCGATCCGCCCTATGGCAAGGATCTGGGGCAAAAGGCGCTTGCCGTAGCCGATGCTGGCGGCTGGATCGCGCCTGGCGCCCTGATCGTGTGGGAGGAAAGTGCTCCGATGACGCCGCCCGAGGGGTATGAGGCGCAGGACAGCCGCAAATACGGCGATACCCATATCTCCCTGATGTGGCGAAGTGTTTCAGGTTGAAATGGGGTGGGCAGGAAATGGCCTGCGTTAGATTTGCTATGTGACGGTTCAGGCAGTAGCGCTTAGCGGTATTTGTTCAGGTTGCATTAAAGGAGCCTCAGATGCCCAAGACATTTCCCACGCCGCAATTGGTGATCTTTGACTGCGACGGGGTGCTGGTGGACAGCGAAACCGTGTCCAATCAGGCCATGGTGGACAATTTGGCGCGCCACGGCCTGTCGCTGACCCTGCCAGAGGCCATGGGGCATTTTGTCGGCGGCACCATGATGGGGGTGATGGACAAGGCGCGAAAGCTTGGCGCGGATCTGCCACAGGACTGGGTGGAGGAAATCTACGCCGAAACCTATGCGCGGCTGCGTGCAGGCGTCGGGCTGGTGCCGGGGATCCCGGATCTATTGGCGCGGCTCGATCAGCATAGCATTCCCACTTGCGTTGCCTCCAACGGCAGCGAAGAGAAGATGCGCATCACGCTCGGACAGAACGGGCTGTGGGAGCGGTTCCATCCGCAAGCGATGTTCTCGGCCCATGCGCTGGGCGTTGCGAAACCGGAACCGGGGTTGTTTCTGGCCGCGGCCAGCCATTTCGGGGTAGAGGCGCGCTCCTGTCTGGTGATCGAGGACAGTGCGACCGGTGCGCAGGCCGCATCCCGGGCCGGGATGCGCTGCCTTGGCTTTGCGCCGCACGGGCAGGGCGCGGCGCTGGCTGATCAGGGGGCAGAGGTGTTTACCGGTATGCAGGAGGTGCCAGCCCTGATTGGGCTAACCTGATCAGCCGTAGGTCGGGTGGAATTTGCCTGCAGGCGACAGGGTGAAGATATCGAACCCATCCGCGGTAACCCCGATCGAGTGTTCGAACTGTGCTGACAGCGATTTGTCGCGGGTGACGGCGGTCCATTCATCGGCGAGGATCTTAGTCTCGGCGCGGCCCAGGTTCACCATGGGTTCGATGGTGAAGAACATGCCTTCCTCTAGAACCGGACCGGTTCCGGGACGGCCATAGTGCAGCACGTTCGGCGGCGCGTGAAACACCTGTCCCAGACCGTGACCGCAGAAATCGCGCACCACGCTCATGCGCTGGGCTTCGACATAGGCCTGAATGGTGTGACCGATATCGCCAAAGGTGTTTCCGGGTTTCACCGCGTCGATCCCCTTCATCAGGGCGTCATGGGTGACCTGGATCAGCCGCTCGGCCTTGCGGGACAGCTTGCCTGCCACATACATGCGGCTGGTGTCGCCAAACCAGCCATCGACGATCACCGTCACATCGATGTTGAGGATATCGCCGTCCTTGAGCTTCTTGTCACCGGGAATGCCGTGGCAGACCACGTGGTTCACCGAAATGCAGCTGGCGTGCTGGTAGCCCTTGTAGCCGATGGTGGCGGATTTCGCGCCTGCATCCTCGACCATCTGGGTGATGATGCGGTCAATTTCGCCAGTGGTCTGGCCGGGAAAGACATGGGGGGCAATATCATCCAGAATGCGTGCGGCCAGAGCGCCTGCCGTGTGCATGCCCGCAAAATCGGCGGGTTCGTGAATGCGGATGCCGTCCTTGGTGGTGCGGCCGTCTTTCGATCTCATCGGGCGGAGCTCCCTCGGGTGTTGTTATCTTGCTATGTAAGCGGTCTTGGCCAAAAGGGCCAGAGGGGGCGGTGCAGTGACTAAAAGGCCGCTGCATCCCCTGCATATCAGGCAGGCAGGGGCGGACCTGCAGGTGCCGGTTTCGTGATTTGAAAACGCCATAGCTTTCCCCGAGCGTGCGACCGAATCTGAAATCAACGACAGGAAAACATAATGATCGGCTACGTCACGATTGGTGTCTCGGATATGGAGAACGCCAAAAATTTCTACACTGAACTCTTCGCGGCTGAAGGCGCCAAAGTCCTGATGGACGCAGGCCGGATCGCCTTTATCGGCAAGGACCGTACGGCGCCGATGCTGGCCGTCTGCACCCCGCATAACGGCGATGTCTGCACCAGCGGCAACGGCGGCATGCTGGCCTTTCCGGCCGGGGATAAGGACAACGTGCAGGTGATGTATGACAAGGCGATCAGCCTTGGCGCCACCGACGAAGGCGAACCGGGCGAGCGTGTGCCGGACTTCTTCTATGGTGCCTATGTGCGCGATCCGGACGGCAACAAGCTCTGCTTTTACGTCATGGGCTGAGCCCAGCCCTTTGCAATTTCTCAGGAGGGCAGCCTTTTGGCTGCCTCCACCCACACGCCATCGGGCGAAATCCGCGTGGTGCAGACCAGCCGTTCGACCCCGGTTGCCTGCGCGTCATCAAAGGCCGCGGCGTAGGCCGGGTCGATATCCGCTGCCAATTGGAAGTGGTCGCAATCGGTGCGCTGCACGAGGTAGAGCATCACCGCCCGGTGCCCTTCGGCCACCATATTGGCCAGCTCCCCCAGATGTTTGGTGCCGCGCGCGGTAACGCTGTCGGGAAATTCCGCCAGACCTGGCTGACGCGACAGCGTCACGCTTTTCACCTCGACATAGCAGTCGGGCAGACCTGGCTGGCTCAGCAGGAAATCGATACGGCTCTTCTCGCCGTATTTCACCTCGGCCCGCACGGTTTCATAGGCGGCAAGCTCGGCAATCTCGCGGGCCTCCAGCGCGGCTTTCAATGCGCGGTTCGGAACCGATGTGTCGACGCCCGTGAAATGGCCGTTTTCGTGATCGACCAGGCGCCAGCCATATTTCAGTTTCTTCTTCGGATCGTCGTTCGGCTCCAGCCAGATTTTCATCCCAGGTTCAGCCAGCCCCATCATCGATCCGGGGTTGGCGCAATGGGCAGTGATCTCGCGCCCATCCTCCAGCCGACAGTCGGCAAGGAAACGTTTGTAGCGGCGGATCAGCCGGGCGGGGATCAGAGGGGTTCCAAAGCGCATGTTCTTGGGCCTATACCTGCCTTAACACCGGATCAAGAGGAGAGGCGCCATGGGCAATCCAACCGCTGCAATGCTGGTTATCGGGGACGAAATCCTGTCGGGGCGCACGCGCGATTCGAACATGCATTTTCTGGCCGGAGAGTTGACCAAACACGGCATCGACCTGCGCGAAGTTCGCATGATCAGCGACGACGAGGTGGCGATCATCGCAGGTGTCACCGCGCTGTCAGAAACCCATGACCATGTCTTCACCAGTGGCGGTATCGGGCCAACCCATGATGACATCACCGCCGATTGCATCGCCAAGGCATTTGGCGCGCATCTGGATGTCCGGGATGACGCCCGCGCGATCCTGCAGGCCCATTACGACAAATCGGGAACCGAGCTGAATGAAGCACGCCTGCGCATGGCCCGCATTCCGGATGGCGCTGCGCTGATCGACAATCCGGTTTCGGCGGCGCCGGGCTTTACCCTCAACAACGTGCATGTGATGGCCGGGGTGCCATCGGTGTTCGAGGCGATGGTGGCCAGCGTCCTGCCCACCCTGACCGGCGGCAGCCCGCTGTTGTCACAGACCCTGCGCGTGATGCGCGGCGAGGGCGAGATCGCAGGCAATCTTTCGGCACTGGCAGCGGATTTCTCTGATTTGTCGATCGGCTGCTACCCGTTTCAGAAGGACGGGGCTTTTGGGGCCAATGTGGTTGTGCGCGGCGCCGATGGCGCCCGCGTCGATGCAGCGGTTACCCGACTTGCACGGGAGCTGGACCTGTGAGCACCGATCCCCTGTACTACGCTGTGGTCGATGGCACCTGGCCAGCAGCCTCCACGCGCGATCTTGGCCCGATCACCCTTCGTGAAGGCCAGGGCGGCGGCAGCCGGGTATCGGCGGCCACCACCAATGGTCCGGTCAATAAGGATCAGATTGCCGCTGCCGAAGAGGCCATGCGCGCCATGGGGCAGGAGCCCCTGTTCATGATCCGCGATGGCGATGATGTGCTGGATGCGCAGTTGGCGGCGCTGGAGTATGAGATCAAGGATCCGGTCAATATCTGGACCTGCCCACCGGCAAAGCTGACCGATGTGCCGATCCCGCGGGTCACCACCTTCTGCGTTTGGGAGCCGCTGGAAATCCAGCGCGAGATCTGGATCGCGGGTGGCATCGGGCCGGGGCGTATGGCGGTGATGGAGCGCGCACCGGGGCCGAAGACGGCGCTGCTTGGGCGGTTCAACGACAAACCCGCCGGGGCGGGGTTCGTGGCTATCCACGATGGGGTTGCCATGGTCCACGCGCTGGAAATCCTGCCGCATCAGCGGCGCAAGGGGATGGGCGCATGGATGGTGCGGCAGGCGGCCTTTTGGGCGGCTGAACAGGGCGCGCGCGAGTTGGCGCTGGTCTGTACCAGGGCGAACGCCGGGGCAAATGGTCTTTATGCCTCACTTGGAATGACCTGCAGCGGGCAGTACCACTACAGGCACAAACCTTGAGGGAGGAGAAAGAAGACCATGACCGATCAGCAAAACCCAACAGCGCTTGACCTGCCGCAGGTGGATCCGCTGCCGCCTGCGACGCAGAAGTATTTCGATATCTGTCAGGACAAACTGGGCATGGTGCCCAATGTGCTGCGGGCGCATGCCTTTGACATCGAAAAGCTGAACACATTCACCGCGCTTTATAACGATCTGATGCTGGGCGACAGCAACCTGAGTAAGCTGGAGCGGGAGATGATCGCGGTGGTGGTGTCTTCCTACAATCGCTGTTTCTACTGCCTTGCGGCACATGGCGCGGCGGTGCGTCAGTTGTCCGGGGATCCGAGGCTGGGTGAGATGCTGGTGATGAACTACCGGGTCGCGCCGCTGGACGCGCGGCAGCGGGCGATGCTTGATTTTGCCCTGCAACTGACCCGCGCCAGCGCCGAGGTCGAAGAGGCAGACCGGCAGGCCCTGCGTGATGTTGGTTTCAGCGATCGTGACATCTGGGACATTGCCAATGTGGCAGCCTTCTTCAACATGACAAACCGGGTGGCCAGCGGCACCGCTATGGTCCCGAACGACGATTACCACGCCCAGTACCGGTGATTGGGCGGTTTTTCATATCATTGGCGGCGGCCCTGTTTGTTGGGGCCGCGCTTTTTGTCTCGGCGCCTTTGGCCCGGGCTGAAATGTCCTTACCGGTCGGCGCCCAGGCGCTGGCACTGCGGGAAACCCCGCTGGGCACCTATGCCTTGCCAACCGGCCCTGTGGGCGCCGATGGGGTGCCGTCCCGCGCGATCGAAGGGCGGATTTTGCGCCGCACCTATCGGATCCGGGGCGAGGCGACCGTTTTGCAGGTTCTGGCGCCCTTGCGGGAGCAGTTGCTGGAGACAGGATACGAACTGCTCTTTCAATGCGAGGCGCGCCAGTGCGGCGGCTTTGATTTCCGATTCGGCATTGAGGTGGTTCCGGCCCCGGATATGGCCGTCAGCATTGGCGATTATCACTTCCTGTCCGCCGTGAAGGGGGAGAGCGCCGTGACTCTGCTGGCCTCGCGTAGTGGCACCTCGGCCTATCTTCAGATCATCGAGGTCTCACCGCCCGAAGCCGCGGCGCTGGAACTGGCCCCATCCATTCCGGCAGGGCAGGCCGAGACGGCAGAAGCTGTCGGAGCAGGCACCGAAAGCCTGCCAGATGCCGACCCTACCGATCTGGCGCAGGCATTGCTGGAGCAGGGCCGGGCGATCCTGCCGGGGCTTGATTTCGGGACCGGAGATGTGGCGCTGGGCCAGGAAAATTATGAAAGCCTGAAAGCACTTGCCGAGTTCCTAGCCGAATTTCCAGACTATTCCGTGGTTGTGGTTGGTCACACCGATACGGTTGGCGGGTTGCAGGACAATACCGACCTGTCGCGGCGCCGGGCCGAGGCCGTGAAGACCCATCTTGTGGAGAAGTCCGGGGTGGATGAAACCCGGATTGAGGTGGCCGGTGTCGGCTATCTGGTGCCGGTCGCAACGAACCTCACGGCCGAAGGGCGGGAGGCAAACCGCCGGGTCGAGGCGGTGTTGCTGCCACGGCCAAAACCCTGAGGCAGGGCCATCACTGGCCACCGGAAAAGGGCTTGACCGGCGCAAAAGCCTGCTCTACCCCAAGGGCAGGCCGCAGACGCCCGCCCCCCGCAGACGTGTACTCGTCGAGGTGAAGTTCTGTTTATTGCTATTGTTTCTGTCACCTTCTCCGCGTCTCGCGCGGGTGGTAACGCGGGTCCCATCCATTGAGCGAGATCGACGCATGAGGGCTTCAGAGCGATGCAAGATCCGACTCCCAATACATTTCTGACCGGGCGATTGCCGGTCATTTTCGCGAAAACCGCGATACCCATCATATTCGTCATGAGCATGAACGGCCTTCTGACGGTCGCCGATGCCCTGTTTCTGGGGCATTTCGTCGGCCCGCAGGCGCTGGCGGCGGTCACCGTGGTGTTCCCGTTCTACATGCTGATCGTGGCCTGCGCCACGCTGGTCTCCACCGGCATGTCGAGCCTTTTGGCCCGGCACCTTGGCGGCTCCCGCTTTGATGAGGCCGAGCGTATCTATGCCGCGGCGCATTGGCTGGCCCTTGTTGTGGGCGTCATCTTGATCCTGCTTTACCTCGGCTTTGGCGGGCAGCTGATCTGGCTGGTTACCGGCGGGGACAGTGCGCTTGCCGAATTGTCGGCCAGCTACCTGGGCATCCTGATCTTTGCCACGCCGTTGACCTTTGTGCTGGCGGTCAACTCCGATGCCCTGCGCAACGAAGGCCACGTGGGCATGATGGCGGCGATGAGCCTGTTGGTGTCGATAGGCAATATCGGTTTCAACTACCTGATGATCGCGGTGCTGGATCTTGGCGTTGCCGGTTCGGCCTACGGCACGGTCGAGGCGCAGCTGTTGGCGCTGGTCGTGATCACCGCCTATCGCCACAGCCGGGGCACCCTGCTGCATCCGGTCATGGTGCTGCGCAACGTGATCCTACAGGGCAGTGGCCGCATTCTGGCGCTGGGCGCTCCGCAAAGCCTTGGTTTTATTGGTATCGCGCTTGGCTCCTCGGCAATCCTGACGGCGCTGCAGATGGTCGGTAGCCCGGATTACGAGGTTACGGTCACAGCCTATGGGATCGTGACGCGGGTCGTCACCTTTGCCTTCCTGCCGCTCTTGGGCGTGTCGCAGGCGATGCAGACGATCACCGGCAACAACTTTGGCGCGGGGCTGTGGCGGCGCAGCGACAACAGTCTGCAAATCGCCATTTTCGTGGCACTGGGGTTCTGCCTGTCGGTGCAGGCGGTGTTTAGCCTTTTTGCCCCGCAGATCGCCGCGGCCTTTGTGACCGACCCTGCCGTGGTTGCAAAGGTGGCAGGGATCATGCCGGTAATGCTGGCCTTGTTTGTCCTGTCGGGACCTCTGATGATGCTGGCGGCCCATTTCCAGGCCATCGGAGACGCGCGCCGCGCCGCTGTGCTGAGCCTGTCAAAGCCATTCGCATTCGCCATTCCGCTGACCTTTGCCTTGCCGCTGTGGTTTGGTGAAATGGCGATATGGTGGGCGGGGCCAGCGGCTGAGGTTCTGCTGCTGCTGTTGGCGGTCTGGGTTCTGTGGACTCGGGCGCGCCGCACCCGGCTCAGCTGGGGCGTATTCACGACAACCGAGGAGGCGCGGTCATGAGCGCAACACTTCCGACACTGGTCGAGGCCAAAGCACAGGCCAAACGTCTGCGCACGGGGCTGGAGGCCGAAGGGCGCGAGATCAGCCACAGTCAGAGCCTTGAGCTGGTGGCACGTCAGCATGGGTTTCGCGACTGGAATACTTTCCACGCCGCGATGGGCAACCGGCCGCCAGAGGGATTTACCCCTGGCGGGCGGATTGAGGGGACCTATCTGTCGCAGCCCTTTGCGGCAACGGTTCTGGCCGTCGAAATGCTGCGGCCCGGCTGGTTTCGGCTGGAACTGGATCTGGACGAGGCGGTCGACGTGGTCACATTCGACAGTTTCTCGAACTTCCGTAAACGAATCCGGGGCACGGTCGGCCCCTCGGGCACCTCGCGGGAGCGGACCTCGGACGGGACGCCGCATCTGGTGATCGAGATCTGAGACCTTGTTCCCAAGACAAAAAAGCCCCCCGCAGTGTGCGGGGGGCAGTTTCACGAGGGAGGGTCGTGTGTTTCAGGGGCCAGTCACCACTTCACCGGGTCGCGGTCGGCAAAGGCATGGACAAGGAAATCAATGAAGGCGCGCACCTTGGGCTGGGTGAATTTCCCAGGCGGGTAGACGGCATAGATGCCCAGAGTTTCGACCGGCAGGTTGGGCATCACGTCTTCGATCAACCCTTCTGACATGGCTTCCGAGTAGAGGTAGCTGGGCAGGTAGGCGATGCCGAGGCCAGAGATGGCCGCATTCAGAAGCGATTGCCCGTCGTTCACCGACAGCCAGCCGGTCGTGCGAACCTGACGTTTCTCGCCAGAAGGGGCGGTGATCTTCCAGACATTGCCACTCGACTGGTTGGAATAATGCAGAAGCTTGTGGGTGTTCAGATCGTCGATCTTTTGCGGCCGCCCGTATTGCTCCAGGTAGGCGGGCGAGGCGATCATACGTTTGGTGGTTTCGGTCAGCTTGCGGGCTCTGAGAGAGCTGTCTTCCAGCTCGCCGATCCGCAGCGCCATATCAAAACCTTCCGAGATCAGTTCGACATAGCGGTTGTTCAGCACCATGTTGACGGTGATCTCGGGGAAATCGCGCAGGAATTCGGACAGGACCGGCGACAGGTGATTGACGCCGAAATCGGTGGCAACGGAGATCCGCAGCAGGCCCGAGGGCGCGGATTGCATCGAGGTCACCAGCGCATCGGCTTCGCCTGCGTCATTCAGGACGCGCCGCGCCCGGTCGTAATAGGCCAGCCCGATTTCGGTCGGCGATACCCGCCGGGTTGTGCGGTTCAGAAGACGTGCGCCAAGCCGGGCTTCGAGGCTGGAGACGTGTTTGGAGACAGCGGATTTGGAGATCCCCATCTTGCGCGCCGCATCGGTGAACCCGCCCTGGTCCACAACATTTGCGAAGGCCTCCATTTCGGTCAGTCGATCCATCGTTGCCCGTCCTCGTCCTGTTGTCTGACCTCAGGTTTTGACGGGCAATTCGGGCAAGAACGGGGCGAGCTTGGGATAATTGCGGGGTTTTTACTGCATCGTTTACGCTTGCGAAACGAAATCCTGAGGCGCGGGAGGGGCCGGGGGCTGGACAAGAGGCGATGCTTCGCTCCGCACCGAAGCCTTTGTCGGGCAGGGGGCGGTAAATCCCTGCCATCCAATCACGATCTCAAGAGGAGTTTCCCATGCTGACCTGCGTCATCCGTTATCACATCGATCCCACCCAGCACGATAATTTTGCGCAATACGCCCGCAATTGGGGGCAGGCGATCCCGCGCTGTGGCGCTGACCTGATCGGATATTTCGCACCGCACGAAGGGTCGTCAACGCTGGCCTACGGGATCTATAACGTGGACAGTCTTGCCGCCTATGAAGACTACCGCGCCCGTCTGGCAGAGGATCCTCTGGGGCGGGAGAACTACGCATTTGCCCAGCGGGAGAAATTCCTTGTCCGCGAGGACAGGACGTGGCTCAAACGGGTTTCTGAACCACATGGAGACAGCGCATGATCGCGGTAATTTTCGAAGTCACACCGGCAGCGGGTAAGAAGGAGCCTTATCTGCAGGTCGCAGCCCGGATGCGGGATCTGCTGGAGGATATGGAGGGGTTCATCTCGGTCGAACGGTTTCAGAGCCTGACAAACCCCGAAAAGCTGCTGTCGCTGTCCTTCTGGGAGGATGAAGAGGCGGTGGCGCGCTGGCGCGCACTGTCTGAACATCGGGGCGCACAGAAACAGGGACGCGACAATCTCTTTGCCGGGTATCGCCTGCGCGTGGCAGGGGTGATCCGGGACTATGGTATGGAAGAGCGCGATCAGGCGCCTGAAGACAGCCTCGAGGTGCACGGCTGAACAGGCCGTAGAATGCGCCTGTAGGACAGGATTTCCGATCCGCTTGAGGCTTGGGACAGGCGAACCATAGTAGCAACGAGAGGCGCGATTCTCCCGCCCGTCGTCTGATCTTTTGATAAAGACCAGCTCCCGTTGGACGTGGCACCGCGCATCGCGCGGTGCCACGTCCAAGGCCGCCAAGGGGGGGCCGTGCAATCGGGCTGCCTGCGGGCGCGGGAGAGCGCCGCTGCTGATCGCGGTCTGCCGGACCCGTCAGAGGGTGGCGGCGAGGCGGATGCCTTGATTGATCGCGCGTTTGGCATCCAGTTCCGCTGCGACATCGGCGCCACCGATCACGTGGGCGGTGATGCCTTTCGCCTCTAGCGCATCGGCCAGGGAGCGTTCCGAAAGCTGACCGGCGCAAAGCACGATGGTGTCGGCCGGGATCACAGTTGGGTTTTCCCGCGCCTCGCCAAAGCTGACGTGCAGGCCCGCATCATCGATCCGCTCATAGTTCACGCCACCGACGAATTCGACCTCCTTCATCTTCAGCGCGGCGCGGTGGATCCAGCCGGTGGTCTTGCCGAGCCTTTTGCCGTGACGCTCGGCCTTGCGTTGCAGCAGGGTGACGTGACGGGCCGGTGCCTCGGGCTGCGGCCCTTCGGGGGCGAGGCCTGAGCGATGCTCGGCCGGATCGGTGACGCCCCATTCCTTCATCCAGAGCGGCAGATCTTCGGTCGGGCTGGTGCCCTCGTGCAGCAGGTATTCGGAGACGTCAAAACCGATGCCGCCCGCGCCGATCACCGCGACGCGTTCGCCCACCGGGGCCTTGCCCCGCAGCACATCGATATAGCTCAGCACGTTGTCGCGGTCCTGCCCGGAAATGCCCGGATCGCGCGGGATGACGCCGGTTGCGATGACGACCTCGTCAAATCCGGTCAGATCCTCAGCTTGGACCTCGCGGCCCAGCTCCAGCGTGATGCCCGCGTCCGCCACCATGCTGCGGTACCAGTCCACCAGCCCCCAGAACTCTTCTTTTCCGGGCACCTGCTTGGCCATGTTGAGCTGGCCACCGATTTCATCCGCCTTGTCAAACAGCGTCACCTTGTGTCCGCGCTGGGCGGCGGTGAGGGCGGTAGACAGGCCCGCAGGACCAGCGCCAACGATGGCGACAGTTTTGGGCGTAGCGGCCTTTTCGATCACCAGTTCGGTCTCGTGACAGGCCTGCGGGTTCACCAGGCAGGAGGTCAGCTTGCCCCCGAACGTGTGATCCAGACAGGCCTGATTGCAGGCGATGCAGGGCGCGATATGGCTGGCTTGCCCGGCCTCGGCCTTGGCCACGAAATGCGCATCCGCCAGCAGCGGGCGGGCCATCGAGACCATATCGGCGCAGCCGGTTTCCAAGACGTCTTCGGCGACCTCGGGCGTGTTGATCCGGTTCGAGGTGATGACGGGGATGGAGACCTTGCCCATCAGTTTCTTGGTGACCCAGGCAAAGGCGGCGCGCGGCACCGATGTTGCGATGGTAGGGATGCGGGCCTCGTGCCAGCCGATGCCAGTGTTGATGATCGTAGCGCCCGCCTGCTCAATCTCCTGCGCCAGCTGCACCACTTCATCATGGGTCGAGCCATCGGGCACCAGATCGATCATCGACAGGCGGTAGATGATGATGAAATCGCTGCCGACGGCCGCGCGGGTGCGGCGCACCACCTCGATCGGCAGGCGCATGCGGTTTTCATAAGATCCGCCCCAGCGGTCGGTGCGTTTGTTGGTATGGGTGACCAGGAACTGGTTCAGAAAATACCCTTCGGAGCCCATGATCTCGACCCCGTCATAGCCAGCCTCTTTTGCCAGCCGGGCTGCATTCACGATGTCCGAGACCTGTTTCTCGATCCCGTCCTCGTCCAGCTCGGTCGGCGGGAAGGGGGAGATCGGCGATTTGATGGCGCTGGGCGCCACGCATTTTGGCCCATAGGCATAGCGCCCGGCGTGCAGGATTTGCATGGCGATCTTGCCGCCTGCGGTGTGCACGCGGTCCGTGACAATGCTGTGGT
The DNA here is from genome assembly GCF_041008815.1 of Pseudophaeobacter sp. A-200-2. Lineage (NCBI taxonomy): Bacteria > Pseudomonadati > Pseudomonadota > Alphaproteobacteria > Rhodobacterales > Roseobacteraceae > Pseudophaeobacter > Pseudophaeobacter sp. A-200-2. The sequence continues at coordinate 28,401 of NZ_JAXGFU010000007.1, forward strand.
TCTTCACGTCCTCTTCGGTGGTCATCATCGCGGCCCCGGGCAGGACCGAGCCTTCGAGGTTGGGGCCGATGCCGCCGGTCACCATCAGGGCAACGCCGCCCCTTGCGCGTTCGGCGTAGAATTCCGCCACCCGGTTCCAGTCGCGGGTCTCCTCAAGGCCCGTATGCATGGACCCCATCAGCACGCGGTTTTTCAGCGTGGTAAAGCCAAGATCCAGCGGCGCCAGAAGGTTTGGGTACGCAGTCATGACACTCTCCCTATCGTTTGCCGGGCAGGATCGCGCCACGGCGGGCGTTTGTCACCTGTCAACGCGGCGTCACCCCCTTGCGTGCCCCGGCGGCAGCAGGTCTAATCGCCGGGAACAGACCCAGGGAATGCCTATGACACCGGAAGACATCGCCAAGCTGCCCTACCGCCGCAACGTCGGCGTTATGATGATAAACACCGAAGGGGCGGTCTTTGTCGGACAGCGCGCAGACCGCTACAAGGATGCCTGGCAGATGCCGCAGGGCGGGATCGACGAGGGTGAGGACCCGCGCACCGCGGCGCTGCGGGAGCTGGAGGAAGAAACCGGCGTTCTGCCCTCTCTGGTCGAGATCATCGCCGAATCGGAAGGCTGGCTGCCATATGATCTGCCACATGACGTGGTGCCCAGCTTCTGGGGTGGGCGTTATCGCGGGCAAGAGCAGAAATGGTACCTGATGCGGTTTCTGGGCAGTGACGATCAGGTCAGAATCGACACCGAACATCCGGAATTTTCCGCCTGGTGCTGGCAGCCGGTAGAGCATCTGGTGGAGAAGATCGTCCCCTTCAAGCGCGAGGTCTATGCGCGGGTGGTCGAGGAATTCGAAAGGTACTTATAGAATGGTACGACTTCCCAAGCTGGTTCGCCGGGCGGCGTCGTTGTTTGTATCCTGTGTGGCGCTCGGCGCTGCCACCTCTGCTTCCGCGCTCAGTTGTGTGCCCTGGGGCGTTCCGGACGCCTATCTTGCGGCGGCGAATTCCAACCGCTCCTACGCAATCCTGCAGGGGCGCCTGTCTTTTGATGAACGTCGCCTGCCACGACCGCCTGCCGGAAACCCCAATGCGGCCCCGCCGGTCACCCAGTTTCGCGGAAGTTTCAACGGGGACCTTCTGGGGGCACGGGATTTCGATCAAGCCGTGCGCGCCGATGTGGTGATCGAGGTGCAATGCATGGGGCCGTGGTGCGGCAAGGCCAAATCCGGTGTCGAGTATCTGATTTTTGCCGAACAGCGGGGCAGGGACCTGATCGTCCGTTTCGATCCCTGCGGCAGCTTTGCCTTTGGCGGCGATGTGCACAGCTTTCGCAAGCAGGTGCTGGACTGCCACCGCGGCAAGGCCTGTGTGCCTCTGGCGCCGCAGTAGCAGACGGGGTCACTCCGCAGGCGCGGGGCGCGGGCGTGCCGGTTTGGTTGCAGCCTGACCCAGCCAGACGCTGAACAGGGCGAAGATGGCGCCGGTCAGCTGGTAGATGCTGAGGGTTTCCTGCATCCAGAGCCAGCCCAGGATGACAGCCGTCAGCGGGCTGAGCACCCCCAGAAGCGATACGGCTGAGGGTTCGATGCGCGACAAGCCCCGGAACCACAGAATATAGGTCAGCGCGCCGCCGATCAGGCTCATATAGGCAAGGCCCAGGATGTTCTCTGCGGTGAAGACCGGCATCTCGGGCACTGCCCAAAGTGTGACGGGCATCAGTAGGATACCCCCTGCAGTCAGCTGCCAGGCGGTAAAGGTTAGGGGCGGCACCGGCGGCTGCCATTTGCGGGTCAGCACAACCCCGGCCGCCATCGACAGGGCGCCAGCAAGGCCTGCCAGAACTCCGACCATGTCCAGCTTTGCCGCGGGCGTCAGCACCAGCAGGGCAACCCCTGCGATGCTGAGCGCCGCCGCCAGGAGCGACGCAGGCCTGATGGGCGATTGCAGAACCAGCGCCGACAGGAAGACCACGACCAGCGGCTGTATCGCGCCCAGGGTCGCAGCCACCCCGCCGGGCAGGCGGTAGGCGGACAGGAACAGGAAGCTCCAGAACAGAGAGAAATTCAGCGCGCCAAGCACCATGAGCTTTGGCACCCAGTTGAGCGGTGGCAGCCTGCGCACGAAGAGGAGCAGCAACAGCCCCGCCGGCAAGGCGCGCAGTAGCGCCACGACAAAGGGCGAATGACCGGGCAAGAGGTTGGTCGTCACGATATAGCTGCTGCCCCAAATGGCAGGGGCCAGCGCGGTCAGAAAGAGGTCGCGGGACAGCATGGGGTCTTCTCCAAAATTATCTCGACATCGAAGTAATAATATTTAATCTTGACGTCAAGATGTCTCTCCGCAAAACAGGAAAGATGGATCATGTGGATTTTGTCACCCAGCAATGGGAACGGGAGCGGCCGGACCTTGATGTGTCCGCCATGGGAATAATCGGCCGGGTGGGACGCCTCTATTTGGCCTATCAGGCAGAGATGCAGAAGACGTTTCAACGTTTTGGTCTCAACGCCGCCAAATTCGACGTGCTGGCGACGCTGCGCCGGGCGGGCGCGCCACATGAATTGTCTCCGGGGGATCTCTTGAAGGCGACGATGGTGGCTTCGGGCACGATGACCAACCGGATTGACCGGCTGGAGGCAGACGGGCTGGTGCGCCGCAAGGTGAACCCGGCGGACAGCCGCAGTTTCCTGATTGCCTTGACCGAAAAGGGCGGTGCGCTGATCGACGAGGCCCTGGAGGCGCATGTGGCCACCCAGTCGGGGCTGCTTAAAGGTCTGAAGGCAGAGGAGCTGGACCAGTTCAAAGGCTTGCTGTCCAAGGCATTGATCTCGGCCGGAAGCGATTGAGGCCCTGCGCGGGCTAATGCCCTTGCGTTCTACGCCCGACGAAAGGGAGTGCCCCTTGGGGCATATTCGATGGGCGGGAGTTTTCCCGCCCACGGATTTGGCTCTGTGACTTAGAGCAGCCCTTCGGCCTGCAGCACCGCGCGCATGTCCTTTTCGGGACGCGGGCCGATATGGCTGATCACCTCGGCGGCGCAGATGTTGCCGATCTTGGCGCAGGTCTCCAGATCGCGGCCCGTTGCCAGACCGAAGAGGAACCCGGCCGCGAACTGATCGCCAGCACCGGTAGCATCGACGGGCACGACCTTGGTGACCGGAACATCGATGCGGGTCTCGCCCGCAATCACCGAAACCCCGTCGCCGGAGCGGGTGCAGACCACCAGCGGACAGATTGCGGCGGTCTTGGCCAGGGCCTCCTCCAGATCTTCGGTTTCAAACAGCGAGCGGATTTCGGCTTCGTTGCCGATCACGAATTCCAGTTCATTCTCGATCAGCGACAGGAAATCGGCGCGGTGGCGTTCGACGCAGAAGGGGTCTGAGATGGCGATGCCGGGCTTGCCGCCGCCTTTGCGGCAATCGCGCGCAGCTTCCATGAAGGCGGTCTTGCCCTTGTCCTTGTCAAAGAGATAGCCCTCAAGGAACATGATCTGGGTCTGACCGGCCACCTCGTTCGGCACATCTGCAGAGCTGAGTTCGGAGGAGATGCCAAGATAGGTGTTCATCGATCGCTCACCGTCCGGGGAGACAAAGATCATCGAGCGCGATGTCGGCAGCTCGCCACCCGGGACCGGCGGGTTGACGAAATCGACGCCATCTTCGTTCATCGCATCGGCGTAGAACCGGCCCAGAGCATCGTCATGCACGCGCCCGATAAAGGCCGCATCGATGCCAAGCGCACCTGCACCGGCAATGGTATTGGCGACCGAGCCACCGGGGGTTTGCACGCGGCCTTCCATCGCACCATAAAGCACTTCGCCGCGATCCCGTTCGATCAACTGCATGATGCCTTTCTCGATCCCCATGTGATCGAGAAAGCTGTCATCGCATTGGCTGATCACATCGACGACGGCATTGCCGATGCCGACAATCTGATAGGTCTTCATAGATTCTTGTCCTCATATTGGCACAGGTCGCGGATGATGCAGGTGCCGCACATCGGCTTGCGTGCCTTGCAGTGATAGCGGCCGTGCAGGATCAGCCAGTGATGGGCATGCTGCTGGAAATCGACCGGAATATTGTCTTCGATGGCGCGTTCGACCGCGTCCACATCCTTGCCCGGGCAGATGCCCGAGCGGTTGCCGACCCGAAAGATATGCGTATCCACTGCCTGTGCCGGGTAATGCCACCACATGTTCAGAACCACATTGGCGGTCTTACGGCCGACACCGGGCAGGGATTGCAATGCGGCGCGGGAATTGGGCACCTCGCCGCCGTAGTCGTCGACCAGAATGCGGGCCATCTTGATGACGTTCTTGGCCTTGTTGCGGTAAAGACCGATCGTCTTGATATGTTCGATCAGCCCCTCTTCGCCGAGGTCGAGCATCTTTTGCGGCGTATCGGCGATCTTGAACAGCTCATGCGTTGCCTTGTTGACGCCTGCATCCGTCGCCTGCGCCGACAGGGCGACGGCCACCACCAGCGTATAGGCGTTGACGTGATCCAGTTCGCCCTTGGGTTCCGGCTCGGCGGCCTGAAAACGCGAAAAGATTTCGCGCAGTGTATGATAGTCGAGTTGCTTGGCCATGCTGCTCCTTTTGCCGGTCTGCGGCGAAGGGCGCAAATGAAAAAACTCCAATGGTTTCATCGTGCCGCAGGCGCTGTTGTGCTTGCAACAGATCGCTCGGGCCCCCGCAATGCGCAAATTCCGGGTCGCCGGTCGCCGGTGTCCGCTCTACTGTGTTGCTGGACCCTTTGCAGGAGAACAGGGAAAGATGCGCGAAGCGGGTGAACAGAGCTATCACTATGGCGTCATTGGCCGGGCCATTGAGCTGATCGATGCAGGCGGAGAGGACCTGGGTCTTGCAGAGCTGGCCGCCCACATGAACATGAGCCCGGCGCATTTTCAGCGGGTGTTTTCGGCCTGGGTTGGTGTTTCGCCCAAACGCTATCAGCAGTATCTGCGGCTGGGCCACGCCAAGAGCCTGCTGCAAGAGCGGTTTTCAACCCTTGAAACGGCCCACGCGGTGGGGCTGTCCGGCTCCGGGCGGCTGCACGATCTGTTCCTGCGCTGGGAGGCGATGAGCCCCGGTGAATACGCCCGCAAAGGCGCGGGGCTGACAATCCGTTGGGGGTGGTTCGACAGTCCATTCGGTTTGGCGCTTGTCATGGGCACCGAGAAGGGGATCTGTGGTCTCGCTTTTGCGGCCGAAACCGGGGCTGAGCCGACCCTGGCCGATATGCGCGCGCGCTGGCCAAATGCCGATTATGTCGAAGACTCGATGATGCTGCGCCCCTTGGCCGAGGCGATCTTTGCCCAAAAAGGCGAGGCTGCGCTGCACATGATGGGCGCGCCGCTGCAGATCAAGGTCTGGGAGGCGCTACTGCGGATCCCGTCGGGCCATGTCACCACATACTCCGAACTCGCCCGTGCCATTGATAACCCACGCGCGGTGCGGGCCGTGGGGACGGCTGTGGGCAAGAACCCTATGAGCTGGCTCATTCCCTGCCACCGGGTCCTGCGCAAGGGCGGCGATATCGGTGGCTATCACTGGGGAGTGCCGGTAAAACGCGCGATGCTGGCTTTTGAGGCCGCGCGTGATGACAGCGCGCCGGAGAAAGAAGCGGACTTTCCGGCTGTGACAGGCGAAGCCGAAGAAACTGGGCGGCAAACCGCCTAGGTTTTGCACTCCGCGCTTGAGCAGCAGCGCCGCAGCGATGATATAATCAAATAAAATCAGCGGTGCGTGAGACCTCGCCGGGCAAGGACGAGCCAAGCCCGGACAGAGGCGCGCAAAACAGGCAAGAAGGTTGGCAAAATGACGATTTTGAAATTCTCGACGGTTGCGGCAGTGACGGTTGCGCTGGGCCTTGGCGCCTGCACCGATCCGGCGCTGCTGAACAGCGATGGTACGCCCAGCAAGGAAAAGCAGGGCCTGATTGCAGGCGGCATTCTGGGTGCGGGTATCGGTGCCCTCTCGAATTCCAGCAACAAGACAGGCGCCGTTCTGGGCGGCGCCGCGGTTGGGGCGATTGCGGGCGGGCTGATCGGCAGCCAACTGGACAAGCAGGAAGCCGAGTTGCGTCAGTCGATTTCGAGCGACGGCATCTCGATCGTTAACACCGGCGACAGGCTGGTGGTATCGCTGCCCAATGATCTGACCTTTGCCACCGACAGTTCCGCAATCAGCCCGTCGGTTCGTTCTGACCTGTTGAAAGTGGCGGACAGTCTGGTGCGCTATCCCAACAGTACCGTGCAGGTTATCGGCCATACTGACAGTGACGGCGATGCGGCCTATAATCAGGGCCTGTCCGAGCGTCGCGCCAATGCCGTGGCCGATCAGATCCAGGCGGGCGGTGTGCCCTACAACCGGATCCGCACCATCGGGCGCGGCGAAGAGCAGCCCGTGGCCAGCAATCTGACCGAAGCTGGCAAGGCGCAGAACCGGCGGGTGGAAATCGTCGTCATCCCCACCGGCGGTTGAACCTGGCAGGCCGGGTGATCTGCGCCAGGACGCGCGCTGGCTGTGCATTTCCGCGCCCCCGGGCGCGGGCTTTGCCAGTTGATGCACAACACTTGCGCGGTCATTCGGGTATGAGGCATCCCGGCCTTTGCTTAAGCTATTGGTAAGTCAGGCCTATGACAGGGCCTTGAGTGTCAATGTGTTAGTCAAGGAATGTTCTGATGTCCGATCCGCTACTTCTCACTCTCTCCGGATCCCTACGCGGGGCTGCAACCAATCGCATGCTGCTGAAAGAGGCGGTGCGTCTGTTCGGTGCCTGCTCCCACGTGGAGGGCGACCTGAACCTGCCGCTGTACGATGGCGATGACGAAGATCGCGATGGTGTGCCTGCCGGGGTGCAGCTCTTGGCTGATCAGATCGCTGCGGCGGATGCGGTGTTGATCTCGACCCCGGAGTATAACAAAGGCCCCTCTGGGGTTCTGAAGAACGCGCTGGATTGGGTCAGCCGTACCAAGGGCAAGCCCTGGGCGGGTAAACCCGTGGCCGTCATGTCGGCGGCGGGTGGCCGCTCGGGTGGTGAGCGGGCGCAGATGGTGCTGCGCGGTTTCATGGTGCCGTTTCAGCCGCGCCTTGTGTCCGGGCCCGAGGTGCATCTGGCCAATTCGTCGAAGGAGTTCGACGAGAGCGGCCAGCTGACAAGCGAGATCTACCGGGGCACGCTGGAAACGCTGATGCAGAACCTGCGCCGCGAAATCGAGCGCTGATCAAACCGCAAAGGGCAGGGGCGCGCCAGTGTTCCTCCCGGCCTTCGGCGGCTTGTCCTTTCCGAAGACGTGGCTAAGGTCACGGGATGAGCGAATTCAGTCCCACAAATCCCGCCCCCCGTACCGAACCTGGCCCCTATACCAGCTCTGAAATCCGGCAAACCGATGTCATGGACCCGGCCCGCGCCGCAGCCTTTCAGGTGGCGCTGGGGCAGGAAGCGGACATCACCGAGGGCAGCGTTCTGCCGCCGTTCTTTCATCAGCTGTACTTCTGGACCCCGCAGCCGCCCGAGGCGTTGGGCCGCGATGGTCATCCGCGGCTCGGCGGCACAGGCGGGCTGATCCCGGATCTGGGCCTGCCGCGGCGCATGTGGGCTGGCGGGCAGCTGCAGTTCGACGCGCCCCTGCGGGCGGGCAGTCCGGCAGAAAAACGCTCGGTTCTGGAAAAGGCCGAACATAAAAACGGGCGCAGCGGGCCGTTGGCATTCGTGACCCTGCGCCATGAGATCTGGCAGGAGGGACAACTGTGCCTCACCGAATGGCAGGATCTTGTTTATCGCGAGGATCCGGACCCACAGGGGCCAAAACCGGTGCCGCCCGAGGCGCGGACGGATGAGCATGATGCGCGGGAGGCGGCGTTTTCCTCGACGCTGCTGTTTCGTTATTCGGCGCTGACCTTCAACGGGCACCGGATCCACTATGATCTCGATTATGCACGCGATGTCGAAGGATATAACGGTCTGGTGGTGCATGGCCCGCTTTTGGCGCAGCATCTGATGTTTCTGGCCGAGGAGGTGGGGGGTGCCTTGCGCCGCTTTGCCTTCCGCGCGTCCTCGCCATTGATGCATTGTGAAACGGCTACGTTTTGCCGCAATGGCGCGGATCTGTGGGTCAGAGGCCCGGATGGACGACAATGCATGAGCGCCACGGCAGAGTTCGCATGAGGGAGAGGCTCCCGCCTGCCGGGCCATATTCTGCGAATAGGGCGCTGCCAGTTGGGCCCGGCGCCGCTGCGCGGCGTGAAAAAAACTGCTGAGAAGCTTTTTGAGGGGCAGATCTGCCCTCAAAAGCGCCTGTTCCAGTCTGGGATGTTCCGCCCCGCCTCAAGGGCAAGGCGCGCGATGCGCGCAGGCTGCGCCTCCCTTGACCCGGAGCGAAACTGCTGGGGATGACGGCGTCAGAGGTTGTCTTCGACGCGGAAGCCTGCAGGGATGGCATCGATCTGGTCCAGCAGCAGATCGGCCATGATTTCGGCGACCTTGGGGGCCATGCCGAAGCCGATCTTGAAGCCTCCGTTGGCGATGAAATGCCCGATGCGGCCCGGCCAGAGGCCGAGCATCGGCGCCCGGGATCTTGCGCGCGGGCGCACCCCGGCCCAGCGTTCGATGACCTCGGCGCCTTGGAGGATGGGTACCGCGGCGCGGGCGCGTGCAAGGATGTCGTCGAGCTGAGTGTCCGTCTCTGTGCCGTTTTCGAACTCCCGCTCGCTGGTGGAGCCGATGGCCACTGTGCCATCCGCATGCGGGATGATGTGCAGGCTGTCGGCATAAAGCTGGGGAACCTCTCCGGCATCATGGCGCAGCAGGGCGGCCTGTCCTTTGACACCGTTGCCGATGGTTTTGCCCACGGTTTTGCCGAGCGTTTGGTTCAGGTTCAGTAGCCCTGCATGGCCGGTGGCGTGAACAACCTGACCCTGATCGGTACCGTCTGCGCCTACAGCCACACCCTGTGCCTTCAACGCTGCGACGAGAGCACCACAGGCTCGGCGCGGATGCATGCGGGCGCTAAGCGTGTCGTGAATCACAAGGCCGGTGGCACTGGGTGGGGCCCACCCCCCAAACTCCTCTGCCGCGCAAACGCGCCATTCAGCCTGTTGCCCGGCATCGGTGCGCCAAAGCTGGGCAGCGGTGCTTTCGCGCTGGCGGGCCAAATCCAGCACTCGATCGTCATTGATGGGCTGCAGACGGCCGGTGCGGCCATAGCCGGGGGAGACGCCGCCCGCATGTTCCACATCGCGCCAGAAATCTTGTGCCATCAAAAGACTTTCGAACTGGAATTGTTTCTTGGCATTCCAGTTTTCCGGCACATGCGGGGCGAGGGCACCGACAAGGCCGCCGCTGGAACCGGCGCCGGGGCCGAAGGGGTCGATCACCTGAACCTTTGCGCCGCGCCGGGCGCAGATCCAGGCGATCGAAAGACCAAAAATGCCCGCGCCGCGCACCGTGATATCTGCCATTGCCATTCGCCCGCCCTTTCGCCAGTGTCGCGCCGTTCCGTGACATCACTTAGGGGAAAACAGCATGGCAGACCAGCAGGCCCGGCTCAGTTGGCGTGATGGCATCATTCCGGTGTCCGATCAGTTCGATGACCCCTATTTTTCGATTCACGACGGGCTGGCGGAGACGGGGCATGTGTTCCTGGCCGGGAATGATCTGCCTGCGCGGTTCCGCCCCGGTTTCCATATTGCCGAGCTGGGGTTCGGGACCGGTCTGAACCTGCTCGCCGCCTGGAAGCTCTGGGAGGAAAGCGGGCAGGTGGGCGCATTGCAATTCACCAGTTTCGAGGCCTTCCCAATGGTGCCTGCCGATATGGCCCGGGCGCTGGAGGCCTTTCCTGCGGTCGCGCCCTGGGCCGAAAGGTTCCTTGCGGTCTGGACGGGGCAGGGCAGCTGCGATCTGGGTACGCTTTGCTTCGAGATGATCACTGGCGACGCGCGCCTGTCGCTGCCAGAGTGGACGGGGCAGGCCGATGCCTGGTTTCTGGACGGGTTTTCCCCGGCCAAGAACCCGGAGCTGTGGGGTGAGGATCTGATGGCCGAAGTGGCCCGGCACACCGCTCCGGGAGGCAGCGCCGCGACCTATACGGCGGCGGGCTTCGTGCGCCGGGGACTGGAGGCGGCGGGCTTTGCCGTCACACGCATCCCCGGCTATGGGCGCAAACGGCATATGACAAAGGCGGAACTGGTATGAGCAGCGCAGAGGTCCACGAGGCAGGCAATAACACGCGGCTGGGCGTGATGCTGATGATTGGCGCCACCATCGTGTTTGCGCTTCAGGACGGGATCTCGCGACATCTGGCGGGGGAATACAACGTCTACATGGTGGTGATGATCCGCTATTGGTTCCTGTCTCTGTTTGTCGTCTCCATCGCTTTGCGGCAGCCGGGCGGTCTGAAAAAGGTGGCGCGGACCCGGCAGATCTGGCTACAGATTTTTCGCGGCTTTGTCTGCGCGGCGGAAATCTGCGTCATGGTTCTGGCCTTTACCCTCTTGGGGCTGGTGGAAAGCCACGCGGTCTTTGTCTCATACCCGCTGATGATCGCGGCTTTGTCCGGGCCGATCCTGGGGGAGAAGGTCGGGATCTGGCGGTGGAGCGCCATTCTTATCGGTTTCCTTGGGGTGTTGATCATCCTGGAGCCGGGGATCGGCGTGTTCCAGCCGGCTGCACTGGTACCGCTGCTGGCTGCACTGATGTTCGCTCTTTATGGGCTTCTGACGCGCTATGCCGCGCGCAAGGACAATTCGGCCACCAGTTTCTTTTACGTGGGCGTTGTCGGCGTTGTCTTTATGACGCCGATCGGCCTGTGGAACTGGGAGGCGATGAGCACGCCGGACTGGGGTTGGATGGGGCTATTGTGCCTGACCGGCGCTCTGGGGCACTACCTGCTGATCCGTTGCTATGAGGCGGCAGAGGCAAGCGCGGTTCAGCCCTTTGCCTATCTGCAGCTGCCCTGGGCGGCGATGCTGGGGCTTGTGATCTTTTCGGAAACCATCCGGTTCAACGTGGCGCTGGGCGCCGGGATCGTGGTGGCGGCGGGGCTGTTCACCCTATGGCGCGAACGCCGCCAGCGTTGATCCGGTCAACTCCCGCGAAAACGGCACCGGCAGCGGTGTCTGCCCCAGCCGTGCACGATAGACCGGCAGGCTTTCGGTGACGCGCATTACGTAGTTGCGGGTCTCGTTGAAGGGGATGTGCTCGATCCAGTCGATGATGTTCGGGGTGCCGTCGCGGGGGTCGCCATAGCGTTCCATCCAGGCCGCAGGGCGATGCGGGCCTGCGTTATAGCCAGCCGCCATCATCACCACGTTGCCACCGAACTCTTCGGCCAGACGGGCAAGATACTGCGCGCCAAGGGTTGCGTTATAGTCCCATTCAGCGGTCAGGCGGGCAGTCTCGTGCTCGGACAGGATGCCCAGTTCATTCGCCACCAGTTTTGCTGTGGCGGGCATCACCTGCATCAGCCCGCGTGCGCCTGCGTGGCTGATCACACCGGGGTCGAATTCGCTTTCGCGCCGGGCGATGGCCAGGGTCATCTCGGGCGCCATCGGCAGGTCCTTTTTCGCCACCGGGTGCAGCGGGTAATAGGCGCCCTTCAGCTCGATCCCGGATTGTGCCGCGCGTTTGCCGATCATCACTGCCAGGTGTGGCCGGTCCATTTCCACCGCCATCTGACCCAGCTGAAAGGCCTGCTCGGACGGCAGGCTTTCGGTCAGATGGGTGAGGAACCGTTCGGCCAGCACATCCTCTCCGGCGCGCAGCAGCAGCAGACCCGCTTCGGTGACCGAGGAATTGAGGTACGGGGCGCTGCGCCAGTCTGGCAGCGCAGGCGGATTGGCAAGATCCGGATCGAAGGGTCGACCAAGCGCCTCGGCGGCGAGGATCCCATAAAAGGAGGTTTGATAGGCGGCAGCCCGGGAATAGGCATCATGCGCCTTGTTCACTTCTCCCATCTCGGCATAGGCACGGCCCAACCAGTAGCCGCCGCGCCCGACCGAGATCGGGGTTTCGACCGAGGCGAGGAAGCGCTCGAAATGCTTTGCGGCCAGACCGGGATCGTTCAGCTTGCGCAGGGCGATATAGCCGGCCAGCCATTCGCAGTCAGAATAGCCATAGCCCGCCTCAGGGGGGGAAAAATGATGCGCGGCCAGTTGGTAGGCGCGTTCGTGGTTGCCGTCCCGCATGTCCTGCCGGGCCAGATCGCGGCGGCGGCGCAGCCATTTTTCTGGCACTCCCAGTTTGTCGGCGCTGGTGCTGCGATCCATCAGCATCTGGATGGCGTCCTCGCGGCGTCCTTTTTTGTCGCGCCAGTCGAACCGGTCGTAGGCCAGACCGGCATCATCCTGCAAATCCGCTGGGATCGCCGCGATCTTGGCATCGACGCCCGGGGCGCGCTGCTGCAGGGCCAGACGGGCCTCGGCCAGCTTGCGCGGACCGTCCGGCACCAGGTCCAGCATGCGCGGCGCGCTGACGTGGTGGCGGTCCCACAAGAGCCGGTTCAGCCGCGCCGTATGATGCGGTTTCAGCAGGGCGCTGAAATCGGCGAGATAGGCGTCCTGTACCTCGGACGTCATCGGCATGGTGCGCCAGGCCATGACGATTTCGGCCTCACCATCGCCCCGGCGCCCCGCCGCGATCAGCGCGCGGCCAAGGCTCAGCGCGCCTTCGGCTGTCTGGGGTCGGTTGCCAGAGTAGAATGACAGAATGGTCTTGCGGTCGGCCGTGGCCAGTGCCGCTTCGCTTTTTTCCCGCAGATAGGGCAGGCCGGGCCAGTCGGGGCGCCGCGCCAGAAAGGCCATGACATCGCGCGCCGAGCCTTCGCCCGCGCGCAGACGGTGCCATTCGATCACATCGCGGGCGACGGTGGCTTCGGGGCCGGCCATCTCTCCGGCGGCGTCCCATTGCTGCCCCCGGACCAGGTCCAGAGCGTCAGCAAGCCTGTCCGCCTGCGCTATCTGCGGGGTAAGCAGGGGCAGGAGTAGCAGAATGAAGGCCAGAATGCGTGTCATGTCTTGCATTTTCTCGTGAACCGGGGATAGAGGCTGTGACGATAATCCGTGACGTGCCGGTATCAACTCAAAACCCGGTCGTGTCCACCATTCCGGCGGCGCTTTGCCTGCCGACCATTCGCAACTAAGGGAGCGTGCCCATGTTCAAAGGCTCTATGCCAGCCCTCGTCACCCCGTTTCGCAACGGCGAGCTGGATCTGGATACGCTCAAACACTTGGTAGAATGGCATATCGAACAGGGGTCGACCGGTATCGTGCCCGTTGGCACCACCGGTGAAAGCCCGACGCTGAGCCATGAAGAACACGAAACCGTGATCGCCGAGGTGGTCAAGGCCGCAGCAGGCCGGGTCCCGGTCATCGCGGGCGCAGGGTCGAACAACACCGTCGAAGCGATTCGTTTTGTCGAGTTTGCGGCGCGTATCGGTGCCGATGCGGCGCTGGTTGTAACGCCCTATTACAACAAGCCGACCCAGCGCGGCATGGTGGCGCATTTCGAAGCCCTGCACGACTGCGCCGATATTCCGATCGTGATCTACAATATTCCGGGCCGCTCGGTCGTCGACATGACACCGGCGACCATGGGTGAGCTGTCCAAGCTGCCGCGTATCGTTGGCGTCAAGGATGCCACCGGCGATCTGGCCCGCGTTAGCCAGCAGCGAGGCTCCTGCGGTCCCGACTTCATCCAGCTGTCGGGTGAGGACGCAACCGCGCTTGGCTTCAATGCCCATGGCGGCGTTGGCTGCATCTCGGTCACCGCAAACGTGGCGCCGAAACTCTGCGCTGAGTTCCAGGCCGCGACCCTTGCAGGCGACTACAAGACCGCGCTGGACTATCAGGACCGCCTGATGCCCTTGCACGAGGCGATCTTTATTGAGCCGGGCCTTGTGGGCGCGAAATACGGCCTGTCCAAGCTGGGCCTGTGCAGCGAAGAGGTCCGCTGCCCGCTGACCACGCTGGAGGACAGCACCAAGGCAGCGATCGACGCGGCCATGAAGCACGCAGGTCTGATCTAAGGCCAACCGGTTTTCCGATTTAAGAAGGCGGCTCCTTTCGGGGCCGCCTTTTTCGTTGTTCAAATCAGATGCGTTCAGCGTTTGCCGTAGTAGAGGCCGACGACATGTTCAGCCTGGGCAAAGAACAGCCAGCGCAGGCAGGCAATCCCTGCGATATGCAGCAGCACCGCGACGCCTGCCATCAGGTGTTTCATCATCACGCTGTCAAACGGCATCACCATCAGGGCAATCGGCAATGCGAACCCCAGGCCAAAGCCGATGACGCGCAATCTCAAGGCGTGTTTGCGCCCCACCACATAAACGAACTCGCGCAGCAGGTAGTTGCTGCCGGTGTGGGGCGGCTCGAATGCGCGCACGCTGCCTTGATTGCCTAGCCCCGTGGCGGTGGCGATGTCGGTGCCGGAGTGCGCCAGCGCCTTGTCCGTCTTGGCCCAATAGGCCAGCTGGATCACGCCTGCGAGTGCTAGCAGCCATGGCGCAAGGCTCTCTTGTCCGGCCAGCAGCGCACCGCCCGCGATGGCGAAGCTGAGGAAGACCAGCGGCGTCAGCGGGCTGTGCCAGCGCGGGATTGTCTTTAGTTGCGTATAGATCATCGCGGTGGTGAAAACGGTGCCGATGCTGAGCGCAGCGCCCAGAAGGCCGAGGAGGCGCCAGTCAGCGTCCCAGAAAACAGCCCCAGCCGCATACAGCCCCATGACCAGCAGCGCGGCGACGGCAGTGCAGCCTTCGCGGCTGAGCCAGCTTGTGCGCCACTGGCTGAAGGCTTTCCAGGCGCGTTCGGGATGACCAAGGTGAAAGGTCGAGGCCAGAAGCCCGCCCACCGCCAGCGCATAGGCGATGAGGTAGAAGACAAAGGCGACCCAGCCGGTGACGGCGGGCATTCCGAGGCCAAGAAAGGCCAGCAGGCCAAAGCCGAGGCCGGAGAGGGTGGTGAAGATGATGACGGAAGGGGCCGGATGCATCAGCTGTCTCCTCCGGGCAGTTTATCAAGCGCCTTGTCGAGCCAGCCAAGGAAACCGCTGGGTTCCTCCGCGACCGGTGCCAGAAGCGGCGCCAGCACGTCGATCTGATCCTCGATCCGGTCCTTGGGGCGGGGCGGCAGGTATTTGTTCACAGGCTTCGTGCCCATTTCCGGCATCAGATCCATGCCGCCGCGCGCTGCGACCAGTTGCGACACTTCGCTGCCGGGATCGTTCAGATCGCCGAAATGCCGCGCACCGGCTGGGCAGGTGCGCACGCAGGACGGGACGCGGTCCTCTTCGGGCAGGTTGTCGTTATAGATACGGTCCACGCAAAGGGTGCATTTCTTCATGACGCCCTCGGCCAGATCCAATTCGCGCGCACCGTAAGGGCAGGACCATGCGCAAAGCCCGCAGCCGATACAGTCGCTTTCATTGACCAGCACAATGCCATCCTCGACCCGCTTGTAGCTGGCGCCGGTGGGGCAGACGGTGACGCAGGGTGCGTCTTCGCAATGCAGGCAGGATTTCGGGAAATGCACCAGCTGGGCATGTCCTTGCTCCGGCTGCACCTCATAGGAATGCACCCGATTGAGGAAGGTGCCCGAGGGATCGGCGCCATAGGGGTCCTGATCCGACAGCGGCGCGCCATAGTTTTCGGTGTTCCAGCCCTTGCAGGAAATCACGCAGGCATGGCAGCCGACGCAGGTGTCCAGATCGATCACCAGACCCATCTTGCGCATGGTCTGTGCAGGAAGCTCGGTCATTTCCCCACCTTCCATGTCAGTTTGCCCGGGCCGGTGCCCACCGGCGATGTGATCGGCTCGAACGCGGGCTGGCTTTCGGCGATGCCATCCGGCGGGGCGGCCTTTTCGATCTTCACCTTGAGGTCAAACCACGCGGCCTGTCCGGTGATCGGGTCCGAGTTTGCCCAGCGAAGACCATCGCCCTTGGGTGGCAAAAGCTCGTGGATCAGGTGATTGAGCAGGAAGCCCTTTGTCGCTTCCGGTGCGTTTTCATCCAGCGCCCAGGCGCCTTTGCGCTTGCCAATGGCGTTCCAGGTCCAGACGGTGTTTTCATTCAGCGCAGCCATCTCCATCACCGGCACGGTGATCTCTCCGTGCGGAGAAGTGACCCGCGCCCAGTCCCCATCCGACAAGCCGTTCTCACGCATCAGTTTCGTCGGCACGTAAAGGGGATTGCGCCCGTGCAATTGCCGCAGCCAGGCGTTCTGGCTGCCCCAGGAATGATACATCGCCATCGGGCGCTGGGTGAGGGCGTTGACGGTGAACCCTTCGTTGCCCTGCTGGTCTGTTTCGTACCAGATCGGCAGCGGATCCATGGTGGCCTTGATCCGCTTGCGCAGATGGTCTGGCGGCTGGCGCTCCCCATATCCTTCGGCGGCCAGCTGGAATTTCCGCATCTGCTCCACATACAGCTGGAACAGATAGGGTTCGGGCTTGTCATAGATCCCCATGCCCACGGCCCAGTCCTGATAGGCGCTGTTCCACGGTTTGTAATAGAGCGCCGCATCGGGGATATGACTGACGTGAAATCCGCCGTTCTCGATATAGCGGTCGAGTTGTTCGGGGTTCACAGCGCCGCGCCCAGACTGTTCGCCATCGCCGCGCCATCCCGCCAGCGGGCCGATGCCGGGCTTACGCTCGTGGTTGACGATATAGTCGGCGTAATCTTGATATTTCGCGCTGCCGTCCTCATTGGTGAAACCGGGCAGTTTCATCCGGTTCGCCAGCTGCACCAGCGCGGTCTGGAACCCGCGCACGTCCCGGTCCGGCTCCACCACCGGCCAGCGGATGGCATCGGCGGCGGCATCCGCCTCGCAGATCGGGCGGTCGAGCAGCGAGATACAATCGTGCCGCTCCAGATAGGTGGTGTCGGGCAGGATCAGGTCGGCATAGGCCACCATTTCGGATGAATAGGCGTCCGAGTAGATGATGCGCGGGATGACGTATTCGCCGTTGTCATCCCGGTCGGTCAGCATCTCGATCACCCCGCGGGTGTTCATCGAGGAGTTCCACGACATATTCGCCATATACATGAACAGCGTGTCGATCTTGTAAGGATCGCCTGCATGGGCGTTGGAGATCACCATATGCATCAACCCGTGGGCGCTCATCGGGTTTTCCCAGGTGAAGGCCTTGTCGATGCGGGCTGGGCTGCCGTCTTTGCAGAGGGCCAAGTCATCGGGGCCGTGCACAAACCCCAAGTGTGGGCCGTCCAGCGCGCAATCGGGTTTGACGCCGCAGTGCGGTTTGGGATGCGCGGTCGCGGGTTTGGGGTAGGGCGGTTTGAAGCGGAAACCACCGGGTACCTCGACCGTGCCCAGAAGGATCTGCAGGACGTGCAGCGCACGGCAGGTCTGGAACCCGTTGGCATGGGCCGAGACCCCGCGCATGGAGTGGAAGGATACCGGGCGCCCCAGCATCGTCTTGTGAGTCTCGCCGCGGAAATCGGTCCACTCCTGATCAAGCTCGAAGGCCTCGTCAAAGGCGACACGGGCAATTTCAGCGGCGATGGCGCGAATGCGACTGGCGGGGATACCGCATTGCTCGGCCACGGTTTCAGGGGCGTATTCGTCAGACAGGTATCGCTCGGCCATCAGGTGGAACACCGGCCTGTGGGTGACACCGGCATGGCGATAGGTGGCATGCAGGTCCGGGCGCACGCCTGGCTGGTCAAAGGGCGTCAGCTTGCCGGTATTGCGGTCGATCACCAACTCCTTGCCGGTCTCATCGCGCAGGAACAGGCCCTGTTCAGGTCCGTCGCTGGCGTTTACCAGCACCGGCGCATTGGTGTAGCGGCTGAGGTAATCTAGATCGATCTTACCGGCCTTTAGCAGCACGTGCACCATGGAGAGGATGAACAGCCCGTCGGTGCCCGGCGTGATGCCGACCCAGTCATCCGCCACCGCGTTATAGCCGGTGCGGATTGGGTTGACGCCGATCACCCGCGCGCCGCGCGCCTTGATCCGGCCAATGCCCATCTTGATCGGGTTGCTGTCGTGATCCTCGGCCACGCCGAACAGCATGAACAGTTTTGTATGATCCCAGTCGGGCTGACCGAATTCCCAGAAGGCGCCGCCCATGGTGTAGATGCCAGCCGTCGCCATATTGACCGAGCAGAAGCCGCCGTGCGCGGCATAGTTGGGGGTGCCGAAATTCTGCGCCCAGAAACTGGTGAAGCTCTGCGACTGATCGCGGCCGGTGAAAAACGCCAGCTTCTCTGGTGCATTCTTGCGCAGCGGCTCCATCCAGGAGGCCGCCAGATCCAGCGCTTCGTCCCAGGTGATTTCCTCGAACTGTCCTGACCCGCGCGGGCCGACCCGTTTCAGCGGCGCACGCAGCCGCGAGGGCGCGTTGTGCTGCATGATCCCGGCGCTGCCCTTGGCGCAAAGAACGCCCTTGTTCACCGGGTGATCGCGATTTCCCTCGATATAAGCGACCTGTTTCTTGCCATCGCTGCCGGTCTTCATATGAACGTTGATGCCGCAGCGGCAGGCGCACATGTAGCAGGTGGTCTGGCGGATCTCCTCGGAAACCGGGGGCGAGGTGTTGATCTGAGGCTGGTTGAAACCCATGGGTCATCCCTGTTCGTCGCGTCGGGGCAGGCTAGGTCGGATCAGTCTGCCGCGCGAGAGTTTTCTGTTTTTCCCGGCTTTTTCGGGAATCTGTTCTTTGAAATCGTATTGGTGGGGATCAGCGATCTGCAATCGGCACATAACCGCGCGGTTCCGGCCCGTTGTACAGCGTCAGCGGTCGGATAAGGATATTGCCGCGCTGTTGCTCGATGCATTGGATCACCCAGCCTGGCATGCGCCCAATGGCGAAGATCGGCACATAGAGGTCCATCGGGATGCCGTGCAGCTGGTAGATCACGCCGGAATAGAAATCGACGTTCACATTTAGCCCGTGGCGCGCATAGGGAGACATGGCCTCGACCACCGCCTGTAGGATTTCATACCACTCGGGGGCGCCCATTTCCTCGCCCAGCTTGCGCACGCCTTCGCGCATGTGGCGGGCGCGGGGGTCTTCCTTGCGGTAGACCCGGTGGCCAAAGCCGGTGACGGCTTCTTTCGCGGCACGCTTGGCCTTCACGTAGGCGGCGGCCTTGTCCGGGGTGCCGATCTCGTGGACCATTTTCATCACGTCCTCGGCGGCGCCGCCGTGGGCTGGACCTGCGAGGGTCGACAGCGCCGTGACGATGGCGCCATGAAGATTAGCCTCGGTACCCACTGTGACGCGGGCAGCAAAGCTGGAGGCGTTGGAGCCGTGTTCGGCGTGCAGAATGAAATCCACATCCGCCAGCCGCGCGGCATCCACGCTGGGTTTCTCTCCCTTCAGCATCCACAGCCAGTTGGCTGCATGACCCAGTGTCATGTCCGGCGCCACCGGATTGCGGCCGTTGCGGATTGCTTCATGCGCGGCGATGATCATCGGCACCTGGCTGGTCAGACGCACGCCATTGGCGAGGAAGGCCTCCTCGCCGACCTGCTGGCTGGCAGGCTCTAACGCTGCAAGGGCCGACACACAGGTGCGCAGCACATCCATCGGGTGGCCGTCCTTGCAGGCGCGGATGATTGCGTGGATCTCATCCGGCAGCACCCGTGCCGCTTTCAGATCGGCATCGAAATCCGCCAGTTGCCCTGCGGTTGGCAACTCGCCGTAGATCAGCAGGTAACAGACCTCTTCAAAGGTGGAATGGGTAGCCAGATCGTGGATGGAATAGCCGCGATAGCTCAACTCGCCCTTGGCCCCATCAATATCTGAAACGCCGGAGCGTTCAAAGTAGACGCCCTTCAGGCCGCGGTTGATCTTGACGTTTTCGCTCATTGCTGGCTCCTTCGTGTGGCAAGGGAGAATGATATGACTGTTCTGGAAAATGCATTTGAAGCGGCAAAGGCACGGCGGGCGCGGGTGGTTTTCCCGGAAATGGAAGACGCACGGGTGGCAGAGGCCACGCAGCGCCTGCGGGCCGAAGGCCTGTGCGAACCCTTGCCGCTGGCGGAGCCGTCCGAGGCCCATGTGGAGGCCTTGGTTACCGCGCGCGGTCTGAAAGAGGTGATCGCAAAACGCATGGTTTCCAAACCCTTGTACCGCGCCGCCGCGATGGTTGCGCTGGGCGAGGCAGATGCGATGGTCGCAGGCGCCGATGTTCCCACCCGCCGGGTGATCGAGGCCGCCAGCATCGGCATCGGGCTGGCCGACGGGGTGTCCTTGCCCTCGTCGTTCTTCCTGATGGTGTTCCCGGATGGGCGCGAACTGGTCTTTGCTGACTGCGCGGTAAATGTGGCACCCGATGCGGCGCAACTTGCCGATATCGCACGCGCTTCGGCGGCCTCCGCCAAGGCCCTGCTGGGCACGGCGCGGGTGGCGATGCTGTCCTTTTCCACCGGCACATCGGGTGACGGCGACAGCGTGGCGCGGGTGCGTGAAGCAGCCGAGCTTGCGGGTTTTGCTGGGCCGGTGCAGGCGGATGCGGCGCTGAACGATTCGATTGCCGCCAAGAAGGGGATCGAGGCGCTGGATGCAAATGTGCTGATCTTTCCCAGCTTGGATGCGGGCAATATCGGGTACAAGCTGTGCCAGGAACTGGCAGGTGCGCAGGCGCTGGGGCCGTTCCTGCAAGGCTTTGCCCGCCCGGTTTGCGATCTTAGCCGGGGCGCCAGCGTTGACGACATCGTCGCGGCAACGGTGCTGACCGCCGCGCAGGTCCGAGGGATATGCCGGACGCGGCTCATGTCTCCTCCGGCATCAGGGTAAGGGCGTCCATGGCCATCTGCCGCTCTTCATCGGCTGGGATCACCCAGATTTTCACCGCTGAAGACTGGCAATGCAGCGCCATCTGACGGGCCTCATTGGCATCGGGGTCCATACGCACACCAATCCATTCAAGGCCCCGCAGAACTCGCGCGCGGATGGCGGTGGCGTTCTCTCCGATGCCGCCGGTGAATGCGATGGCGTCGATGCCTTCGAGCGCGGCAATCAGACTGCCCGCATGACGCAGGGTCCAGTAGCAGAAGTGATCGATGGCAAAGGCGCTGTCGGCGCTGGGGTCCAGCATCAGTTTGCGCATGTCGGATTTGCCTCCCGAAAGACCCAGAAGCCCGCTTTCGTGGTTGAGGATCGCCTTGGTGCGCTCCAGCCCGTTGTCCTCCACGAGGCGCAGGACGGCATTCGCGTCGATGCCGCCCGACCGCGTACCCATGGTCAGCCCGTCCAGCGGTGAATAGCCCATGGTGGTGGCGATGGATTGCCCGCCCCGGATGGCACAAAGCGAGGCGCCATTGCCCAGATGAAAGGCCAGCAGCCGTGCGGGCAGTTTTTCCCCGGACAGGTCCGGCAGGCGCCGCACCAGTGCCGCGTAGGATAGCCCATGGAAGCCGTAGCGGCGGATGCCCTTGGTCTCGATCATGCGCGGGATGGCATAACGGGTCGCCACATCGGGATTGGTGGCGTGGAAGGAGGTGTCGAAACTGGCGAACTGCGGTAGGTCCGGGGCGAGTTCCCCCATGGTGTCGATGGCGGCCAGGCTGTGTGGATTGTGCAGCGGCGCCAGCGGGGTGCAATCGGCGATCTCGGCGCGGACCTCGGGCGTGATGCGGGTGGGGGCGGTCAGATTGCGCCCGCCATGCACCACCCGGTGGCCTATCGCCGTCAAGCTGCCTGCCGTGATGCCGCGATCCGCCAGCGCGTTCAGGATGGCCGAAAGCGCGGCCTTATGGTCGATAAAGGGGATTTCGGTCTCGACGCCGTCCACGATCAGCCGCGAGGCGCCGCCGATCCCGTCGGCAAGACCCTGCACCCGCTCTTCGAACGCGCTGTCGAAGACCGCGAATTTGATGGAAGAAGATCCGGCATTGAGGATCAGAACCCGTGCATCGGCCATCAGAGCACCCGCACGATGTTCAGCACCGAAAGAACGGTCAGCAACAGCACGATACCACGGCGGAAATTCTTCTGGTCGGCGCTGGCAAAGCGCTGGCTGCCGGTCCAGATCCCGGCGCCAAGGATGGGAAAGGCAAGCAGCACCCCGTAAAGCGTGTCGACCCCGGTCAGCCCGTTTGCCGCCATCACCGGCAGGGCCATCATGTCGATACCGGTCAGAAACACGATCATGGTGGCGCGGAATATGGCAGGGGGGATCGGCTGAGCGGTCAGAAACGCGGCAGCGGGCAGGCCGCCGACACCGGCGCTGTTGGCAATGCCGGCCACAAGACCGACGCCGAGGTTGCCTTTGCCCCCGATGGGGCGGCGCAGCTGCCAGCCGCTGAGCAGGATGAGGCTTAGCATCAGCACAAGTGCCGATATGGCAAGCCGGGCCTGATCTTCGCCCAGGCGGGACATGATGGCGATGGCGGGGACCGTGGCAATGGCGGCCCCGCCCAGCAGCAACAGTGCCCGCTGCCAGTCGATATGAGGCCGGATGCCGCGCGCCTGAAAGGCGGTCATCGTGATTTCACAAGCAAAGACCACCGGGATCAGCGGCAGTGGGTTGGTCACCAGCGCTGCTAGAATGATGAAGATCGCGGAAAACCCAAATCCCGAATAGCCACGGATAAAGGCCGCCACAAACAATGCGGCGGCCAGATAGGCGCCCTGACCTCCATTCAGATCAAATGGCAGATCAAAGGGCAGCATCATTGCGTTCAGCCGACCTGCTGCGGACGCATGTCGTCGGCAGAGATGCCGGCGACCTCGACCGGGTTCTTCATGGCGTCGCGGCGGAAGGGTTCACCCAGTTCCTGGTTGATCATCGCCTCGATGAGGGTGGTGATGCCGTTCTTCTGGTCCTCGACCGCCTGTGCCAACGCAGCGGTCAGCTCTTCCATGGTACGGGCGACGACGCCTTTCAGGCCGCAGGCATTGGCGATCCCGGCATAGGAGACCTGCTGATCCAGCTCGGTGCCGACAAAGTTGTCGTCGAACCACAGGGTCGAATTCCGTTTCTCCGCGCCCCACTGGTAGTTGCGGAACACCACCTGGGTGACTGCAGGCCATTCATCGCGGCCAATCGCGGTCAGCTCGTTCACGGCGATGCCAAAGGCACCGTCGCCGGAGAAGCCCACGACCGGCACGTCTGGGCAGCCGATCTTGGCGCCGACCACGGCAGGCAGGCCGTATCCGCAGGGGCCGAACAGGCCCGGCGCTAGATATTTTCGGCCCTCGTCAAAGGACGGATAAGCGTTGCCGATGGCGCAGTTGTTGCCGATGTCCGAGGAGATGATCGCCTCGCGGGGCAGCGCCGACTGGATCGCGCGCCAGGCCATGCGGGGGCTCATCCAGTCCGGTTTGTCGGCGCGGGCGCGTTCGTTCCAGGTGGTGCCGGGATCGTCATCCTCGTGATCCATCGAGCTGAGCTGCTGCGCCCAGCGGGATTTGGCTTCGGCGATCCGCGCCTTGCGATCCGCGCGGCCTTCGTCGCCAGCGCTGTCGCTCAACTGGTTCAGGATCGTCGTGGCCACCTTGGCCGCATCGCCAACGATGCCAACCGTCACCGGTTTGGTCAGGCCGATCCGGTCCGGGTTGATGTCGACCTGAATGATCTTGGCCTCGGTGGGCCAGTATTCCATGCCGTAGCCCGGCAGGGTCGAGAAGGGGTTGAGCCGGGTGCCAAGGCAGAGCACCACATCGGCGTCCTTTATCAGTTCCATACCGGCCTTGGAGCCGTTGTAGCCAAGCGGACCTGCGAACAGCGGATGCGATCCGGGGAAGGCGTCATTGTGCTGGTAGCCAACGCAAACGGGGGCATCCAGACGTTCGGCCAGCGCCTTGGAGGCGGCGATGCCACCCTTGGACAGCACCACACCGGCACCGTTCAGGATCACCGGGTTCTTGGCGTTCGACAGCAGCTCAGCCGCCTGCGTTAGTGCGGTTTCGCCCCCGGTGGGGCGTTCGAATTCGACGATGGCGGGCAGGGCCACATCGATGACCTGGGTCCACATATCGCGCGGGATGTTCAGCTGCGCCGGGGCCGAGGCGCGTTTGGCCTGCATGATCACCCGGTTCAGAACTTCGGCCACGCGGGAGGGATCGCGCACCTCTTCCTGATAGGCGACCATGTCCTCGAACAGTTTCATCTGCTCGACTTCCTGGAAACCGCCCTGACCGATGGTCTTGTTCGCTGCCTGCGGGGTGACCAGCAGCAGCGGGGTGTGGTTCCAGTAGGCGGTTTTGACGGCGGTGACAAAGTTGGTGATGCCAGGGCCGTTCTGGGCGATCATCATCGACATCTTGCCGGTGGCGCGGGTGTAGCCATCGGCCATCATGCCGGCGCTTCCTTCATGCGCGCAGTCCCAGAAGGTGATGCCTGCCTTGGGAAACAGGTCCGAAATCGGCATCATCGCCGAGCCGATAATCCCGAAAGCATGTTCAATCCCATGCATTTGCAGGGTTTTAACAAAGGCTTCCTCGGTGGTCATTTTCATGGTGTGTTCTCCTGATGAGACGCTGACAGGGCCGGGCCGGCGCCGGGCGTTACATCCGGTTTAGGCTGTCGGAAGGGGAGGGGTTAGGGCCAGATACCTGTCCGGATTAGGGCCAGATATGGCGCGGCCTGATGGGGGTGTATCACGGCTGCAGAAAACGCATGCGCGCCTGTGGCCGGGGCTGCCTCAGAACGGTTTCAGCGCCTCGGCCAGCAGCGCCAGCCCCGGTTCGATACGGCTTGCCGGGATCGAGGAATAGCCCAGCCGGTAATAGTTCTGCTTGCGGTGTTGGGGCGCAAAGAAGGGCGCGCCGGGTTCGATGATGACGCTCTTTTCCCTCAGGCGCTCTGCTGCGGCGGCGGTATCGACGCCCTCCGGCGCGCGCATCCAGAGGGATGAGCCACCGTAGACGCCAACACCCGAGATCGACAGCCCATGCGCGGCGATGGCCTCTTCGATGACCAGGCGGCGGTTGTGCAGTTCCTTGGCGGTGCGACGGATCTGGGAATCGTAGTGACCGAGGGAGAGGAAATAGGCGACAGTGCGCTGAATGTGCCCAGGCGGGTGGCGCAGCACGCTGGCGCGCAGGGCGCGGGCCTGACGGATGAAGCTTTCAGAGCCTACCAGATAGCCCAGTCGCAGCCCCGGAAACAGCGATTTGGAAAAGCTGCCGGCATAGACCACGCGCCCGTCGGTATCCAGGGATTTGAGCGCCGGGGAGGGGGCGCCGAGGAAGGACATCTCGAACTCGTAGTCGTCCTCGACAATCACCGCATCGATCTCGCGGGCGCGCTCCAGCAGTTGCTTGCGCCGGGCCATGGGCATGGTGGCGGTGGTCGGGCTTTGGTGGCTGGGGGTGCAAAAGATCACGTCGGTGTCTTCCGCGATCTGCTCCGGCGGCAGACCGTCGGCATCCACCGGAATACAATCCATCTGGCAGCGCACATGGGTCAGCTGATCGCGCAGGGTGTAATAGGTCGGATCCTCGATCGCCGCTTTACGCCCCCGGTTCAGCAAAAGCTGGATCACCAGCCACAGGGCATTCTGCGCCCCGAGGGTGATCAGGATCTGCTCGGGGCGGGCGGTGACACCACGGCGTGGCAGGGTGTGGCGGGCGATATATTCGATCAGCAGGGGATCATCCTGATCGAAATAGTCGTTGGTCAGCGCGGCAAAGTCTTTCTGCCCCAGCGCCCGCAGCGCGCAAAGCCGCCAGTTGGCATGATCAAACAGCGAGGCATCGGCCTGACCATAGATGAAAGGATAGCGGTAGTTGCGCCAGTCCCGCGGTTTGCGGGGCGTATCGCCACCGGTAAAGGTGCGGGCAATGGCCTGCGACCAGTCTACCGCGTCATCAGAGCGTTGCGGCGGCGTGTAACTGGGCGGCACCGGCGCGTTTTCCGAGACGTAATACCCAGACCGCCCGCGCGACGTCAGATAGTCATTGGCCAGAAGTTCCGTATAGGCCAGCGTCACGGTGATGCGGCTAATGCCAAGGTGGCTGGCCAGTTTGCGCGAGGATGGCAGCTTCTCTCCGACCCGGAAACGGCCCGACAGAACGCCTTCGGCGATCATCTCCTGGATCTGCGCCTGAAGCGTGCCCTGCGCATCCGGGTTGAGAAAGAATGTGTCGACGGAAATGGCCATTCCGGGACAGTAGGCTGGCCTTAGGGCGAGCGCAATCTGGACTTACCATCCCGGATGATTTTTTGAGCTTGATTTTGAGTGTCAAATCGAAGTAACTAGTTTTATGGTTTTATTGGAGCATGTCATGCAGTGGGAAGAAGCGGCAGGTGGTTTTGCGGCCATGGGGTCAGAGGCGCGTCTAAAGGTCCTGCGCTGTCTGGTCCGGGCAGGGCGCGATGGATTGCGGGTTCAGGACATTCA
Organism: Pseudophaeobacter sp. A-200-2; assembly: GCF_041008815.1. Lineage (NCBI taxonomy): Bacteria > Pseudomonadati > Pseudomonadota > Alphaproteobacteria > Rhodobacterales > Roseobacteraceae > Pseudophaeobacter > Pseudophaeobacter sp. A-200-2. The sequence continues at coordinate 54,711 of NZ_JAXGFU010000007.1, forward strand.
GACCCGCACGGGCATCGCGCCCTCGACGCTGGCGCATCATTTGAAATTTCTTTCGGGCGCCGGTGTCGTGGTGCAGGAGAAGGTGGGACGCGCGACGATTAGCCGGGCCGATTTCGACCGGCTGCGGGCGCTGGCGGACTTCATTCTCTGTGAATGCTGCTCGGATCAAATGCAGGAGGCTGCAAACGATGGCTGATCTCACTCAAAATCTCGGGGCCTCGCAGGCGCTGCTGCGCTGGCTCAAAACGCCCTGGGCCGTGATCGTGGCGCTGCTGGTTTCTGTTGCGGTGCTGGATATGGGAAATTTCCAGACCATTGTGATCTTTGCGCTGAATGCGCTGGCCCATACCGGTCGTTACATCCTGTTTGCTGTGCTGCTACTGGCGTATCTGAAGGCAACCGGCGCCGAAGCTCTGGTGGCGCGGGCCTTTGAGGGGCGCGAGGTGCGGATGATCTTTCTTGCGGCGGTGTTTGGCGGACTGGCGCCCTTCTGTTCCTGCGAGGTCATTCCCTTTATCGCCGGGCTGCTGGCTTTGGGCGCGCCGTTGTCGGCTGTCATGGCATTCTGGCTGTCCTCACCGCTGATCGATCCGCCGACGTTGTTGATCACCGCCGGGGCGCTGGGCTGGCCCTTTGCCATCGGCAAGGCGGTTGCTGCCGTGGCGCTGGGGCTGTTCGGGGGCTTCGCGATCAAGGCGCTGATGGGCCACGGTGTCTTCGCAAACCCGCTGAAGCAGGTGCAGAAAACCAGCTGTTGCGGATGCGGTGCGCCAAAGGCCGATGCAAAGCCGGTCTGGGCCTTCTGGTCCGACCCTGAGCGTCGGCAACGGTTCCGTAGCGAATTTGTCGCCAACGGTCTGTTCCTGCTGAAGTGGCTGGCGCTGGCCTATGTGCTGGAGGCGCTGCTGGTGTCCTATGTCCCGGCGGATGTCATTGCGGGTCTGGTCGGCGGTGAAGGCGTGGTGCCGATTGCCGTGGCCGCGCTGGTGGGTATGCCGGCCTACCTCAACTCCTACGTGGCGCCGCCGCTGCTGGCGGGACTGATAGAGCAGGGGATGAGCGCTGGGGCGGCGATGGCCTTTTTGATTGCCGGCGCGGTGAGTTCGATCCCGGCCATGGCTGCGGTCTGGTCGCTGGTGAAGCCGCAGGTCTTTGCCGCCTATCTGGGGCTGGGGGTCAGCGGTGCAATCCTGTCCGGCATTCTGTTTCAGATGCTGTGAGGGGGCGCGGGCGGGGCGCTCCCGCCCGGATCGCGGCAATCGAAGATTGCTCCTCTCCCGTTGGGCCAAGCGCCGCGCTGACGCGCGGCGCTTTTTCTTGCTGAGATAGCCCTTACGGGGCAGGTCTGCCCCGTAAGGGCCGTTTCCGAGTGTCTTAAGATTTGCGCGTCAAGGACAAGCCGCCTGACGGCGGGGCCTTGCGGCCTACTTGACCCGCGGGGGGATCACCTTTGGGTCATGAATTCCAGGTTTGCGCGGACCGCGGGCCAATCGGCGGCGGTGATGGAGTAGACAGCGGAATCACGCAGGCTGCCGTCGGGCATGATCATGTGCGCCCGCAGGATACCGTCCAGCTGGGCGCCGAGCCGTTCGATTGCGGCGCGGCTTTGCCGGTTGAGGCGGTGGGTGCGGAATTCCACCGCGATGGCATCGCGGTCTTCGAATGCGTGGCGCAGCATCATGAGCTTGCAGGCGGTGTTGATCCCGGTGCGCTGTACCGATTTGCGGTACCAGGTGGAGCCGATTTCGACGCGGCGGTTGCCGTGGTCGATATTCATGTAGGTAGTCATGCCCAGGGCGCGGCCCTGTGGGTCGAGGATGGCGAAAGGCACCATGGATCCTGCCTCCTGAAGCGCGAGGCGGCGGTCGATTTCTGCCGGGACCCGGTCCGGTGTGGGGACCGTAGTGTACCAGAGCCGGTGCAGGGCGCCATCGTCCGCAGCCTCTGCCAGATCCGGGGTGTTATCCCGTGTGAGCGGTGCCAGTGTCACCTTGTCCGAGGTCAGGGTGGATGCTGTCATCCAGAGAGGGCCGGGCATGGCGGGCTTCCTTGTGCTGTGTCGCCCCGCCAGAAAAGAGGAAAGGCGGCCCGGTGCAAAGGGCCGCCTTTCAAAAATCTAAGTAGTCCAATTGGCCTGATCAGCCAAAGACCTTGGTCAGGGCCACGTCCACCGCATCGGTGATGGCGTCGATATCCTCGGCCGTTGCGATCAGTGCCGGGCTGAAGCAGAGGGTGTTGTTCTTGCCGGGGATCGAACGGTTGGTGACGCCAATGATAACGCCCTGGGCGCCGACCTCGGCCACTACGGCCTGTGCCTGTTTCTCGTCCACCGGTTCCTTGCTTTCGCGGTCGGTGACCAGTTCGGCGCCGAGGAACAGACCCTTACCGCGCACATCGCCGATCACGGGGTGTTTTTCCTGCAGCGCCTTGAGGTTGTTCATCATCCGCTCGCCCATGGCGGTGCAGTTGTCGAGCAGGCCCTCGTCTTCGATGATCTGCATGTTGGCCAGCGCGGCAGCGGGACCAGCGGTGCAGCCGCCGAAGGTGGAGATGTCACGGAAATAGTTCATCGGATCGTCCGCGTCGTCCTTGAACATCTCGAAGATTTCTTCGGTGGTGACCATGCAGGCGATCGCAGCATAGCCCGAGGCGACGCCTTTGGCCATGGTGACGAAATCGGGCTGGATGCCGTAGTGCTGGTAGCCGAACCAGGTGCCGGTACGACCGATCCCGCAAACCACCTCGTCGATGTGCAGCAGGATGTCATATTTCTTGCAGATCTCCTGCACCCGCGGCCAATAGCCTTCGGGGGCCTCGATCACGCCGCCACCAGCAGTGACGGGTTCCAGGCAGAGGGCGCCGATGGTGTCGGGGCCTTCGCGCAGGATAACCTCTTCGATCAGGTTGGCGGCCGCCATGCCGAATTCCTCGCCCGACAGATGCTCAAGACCCAACTCGTGCTTGCGGTATTCCATGCAGTGGGGCACGCGCACGAAACCGGGGGCAAAGGGGCCGTATTGGGCGTTGCGCTCATCCTGGCCGCCCGCCGACATCGCCGCCAGAGTGGAGCCGTGGTAATCGCGGTCGCGGTAGAGAATCTTGTGCTTCTTGCCGCCGTATTTCTTGTGCGCGATCTGGCGCACCATTTTAAAGGCTTTCTCGTTCGCCTCGGAGCCGGAGTTGTTGTAGTAGACGCGGCTCATGCCGGGCATCTTCTCGATCAGCTTTTCGGCAAAGAGCGAGCCGGGAATAGAACCTGCGGACTGCGCGAAATAGCAAAGCTTCATCAGCTGATCATAGACCGCTTTGCAGATTTCCTCACGGCCATAGCCGACGTTCACCGTCCAGACCCCACCGGAGACCGCGTCCAGCCATTCCTTGCCGTTCTGGTCCCAGACCCGCATGCCTTTGCCTTCGACGATGATCCGGGGGTCGCTGGTCTCAAAAGGTTTGTGCTGGATCAGGTGGTGCCAGACATGCGCCTTGTCGGCGTCAATCACCCGGCTGAGGTCGTTTTCGTTGAACGTGCCGTCCATGACATGTCCTTCCCTAAATAGTGGTGTTCTGGTCCGGCGCGCAAAACACCCAGCCGGACTTTTCTGAGTTTGACGAAACGCCAAATCTGCCGCTTGCACTAGGTCCAGATGGTGATGAGCTTTGTGGCCAGTGCAGCGCGTTTCCTGCGCCGCCCGTATCAGGCCCCTGTTTTTAAGGGCAGAACTTACGTTCTTTGCCTTGGGTGCGCCGCTATGCTCCAGCGGTTTTCCGCATGTGGCCCGCCAGGTTGCCCGAAAATCGGGCGTGGCAGTGTTCCGGGGCGGGTGATCCGGGGATAAACGCGGGTTTTCCCAGTATATCGCGATCCGGTGCAGATCAAAAGAACGTGTGTTCTTTCGTGTGTTAATTGAGAGCGTGCATTTTTCCCATCATGGTCGGGCGCAGCATTGGCCAGCGGAGAATGGGCGTGGCGGAGTTCACAGTGATGGTTGCCCCGAGTGGGGCACGGCGTGGCAAGCGGGATCATTTGAACCTGCCGGTGACACCAGAGGAAATCGCGCAGACGGCCGCGGACTGTTATGTGGCCGGGGCAGGGGCGCTGCACCTGCATGTGCGGGATGAGGAGGGCCAGCATTCGCTGGACGCCGGGCGCTATCGCACGGCGATGGAAGCGGTGCAGGAGGCGGCGCCCGGCATGAAGGTGCAGATCACCACCGAAAGCGCGGGTCTCTTCTCTCCCAAGGACCAGTTACATTGCCTGATGCAGCTGCGCCCGGCGGCGGCCTCGGTCTCGGTCCGGGAAATGGCGCGGGATCTGGCAGTAGCCGCGCGGGCCTATGCATTTAGTGCTGAGGTCGGAACGCGGGTTCAGCATATCCTGTATGGGTCGTCCTGTATCGCGCAGCTGAAGGAATGGTACGGCGATGGCACGGTGCCGCCCTCGATGCGCGATGCGATCTTTGTCCTCGGAAGCTACGCACCGCCGGTGTTGGGGCAGCCGGAGGATCTGGCCGGGTTTCTGTCGGCGGCAGCGGATCTGAGACTCAACTGGACCGCCTGCGCCTTTGGCCGCAACGAACGGGCCTGCCTGCTGGCGGCGATTGCTGCCGGAGGGGATGCGCGAATCGGATTTGAGAATAATATTGAAACGCCGGAGGGCGAGATGCTGCAGGACAATGCAGCCTCGGTAGCGGCGCTGGTCAGGGCCGCACAGGATGCCGGTCACAGCCTCAAGGAGGGCTGAAAATGTCTCATGTATTTCCCCGTCATACCAAGGCGAACCTGCCCACTGCCGTGGGGGGCGATGGCTGTTATCTGATTGATTCGACAGGAAAGCGGTATTTCGACGGATCGGGCGGCGCGGCGGTGTCCTGCCTTGGCCATTCCGATGCGGCGGTCATCGCGGCGGTGCAGCAGCAGGTGGGACAGCTGGCTTTTGCCCATACCGGGTTCATGACCTCGGAACCGGCCGAGGCGCTCGCCGATCTGCTGATAGCCAATGCGCCGGGCGATCTGGACCGGGTCTATTTTGTCTCTGGCGGATCCGAGGCGACCGAGGCGGCGATCAAGCTGGCACGACAGTATTTCCTGGAAAAGGGGGAGCCGGAGCGGCGGCACCTGATTGCCCGGCGGCAAAGCTATCACGGCAACACGCTTGGCGCCTTGGCGGCGGGGGGCAATGCCTGGCGGCGGCAGCAATTCGATCCGCTGCTGATCGGCGTGTCCCATATCGCGCCTTGTTATGAATATGTGGACCGGGCCGAGGGCGAGAGCAGTTTTGACTATGGCCAGCGCGCCGCGGATGAACTGGAGGCGGAGATCCTGCGTCTTGGCCCGGAAACCGTGATGGCCTTTATGGCCGAGCCGGTAGTGGGGGCCACATCCGGGGCGGTACCTGCGGTCGAAGGCTATTTCAAACGCATCCGCGAGATCTGCGACAAATATGGCGTGCTGCTGATCCTGGATGAGGTCATGTGCGGTATGGGGCGCACCGGTCATCTGTTTGCCTGTGACGCCGACGGTGTCGCGCCCGACATCCTGTGTATCGCAAAGGGGCTGGGCGCCGGTTATCAGCCGATCGGGGCGATGCTGTGCTCCCGCCAGATCTATGCTGCCATCGAAGGTGGCAGCGGCTTTTTCCAACACGGGCATACTTATATCGGCCATCCGGTGGCCACAGCCGCCGGGCTGGCGGTGGTGAGCCAGATGCTGGAGCGGGATCTGGTGACCCGCTGTGCGGCAATGGGCGATCGCCTGCAATCTGCCCTGCAGGAGCGGTTCGGCCAGCATCCCAATGTCGGCGACATTCGCGGGCGTGGTCTGTTCCGGGGCATCGAGTTGGTCCGTGACCGCGACAGCAAGACGCCCTTTGACCCGTCACTGGGATTGGCCGCGAAGATCAAGAAGGCCGCTTTTGAAGCCGGGCTGATCTGCTATCCGATGTCGGGCACACGCGATGGCCGCAACGGCGATCACATTCTTCTGGCGCCGCCCTTTATCATTTCGGGGGATCAGATCACCGAGGTGGTCGACAAGCTGGACGTGGCGATAACACAGTCCCTGCCTCAAGGCTGACAGGGGTCATTGTCTTGAAGCGGACGATGGCCTTAGACTTGTCTCGTGCCCATTAACGAGCAGGGGAGGGCCATCGTCATGATCATCGCCATCGTCAGAATTCCGCTGGAAGGACCGAAACGGGATACGGATCTGGTTGCCCGCCAATCCGTTGAGGCGACAAAGATTTTCCACGACGTCAAGGGTTTGAGGCGCAAGTATTTCCTCAACAGCGACGCAGGTGGTGGCGGAATTTACGAGTTCGATACCCGTGCGGATGCCGAAGCCTGGTTCAATGAAGGATGGCCGGACTGGATGGAGGGGCGCTTTGGTGTGCGCCCGACGCTGGAGATCTACGACAATCCTGTCGTGCTCGACAATGAGCAGGATGAGGTGCGGGTGAACGGTGACCGGATTGAGCCGCCTTGGATTGACGCAGGCTGAGCATCCCTGATTTGCCCATAGGTCGAAAGCGGGAGACACGCAAAATGCATGCCCAGAGGATTGATTAGTTTGCAATGTCTGGGGGTGAATGGTGGAGCCTAGGGGAGTCGAACCCCTGACCTCTTGCATGCCATGCAAGCGCTCTCCCAACTGAGCTAAGGCCCCATTCACATCCGGCTTGGCTGTTGCCTCATCCGGTGTGAGTGGTCGTTTAAGGGACGATGGAGCAGGCTGCAAGTGCAAAATGCACCATCATTCAGAGTTTTTTTGTGGCCCATCCGGGCCCGGGTGAAGCGGGGCCGAAACTGCCCCGGTCAATCCGCCATTTGGCGGCATCCGGGCCCATACGCGGGCCTTGGATCAGGACTCGTCGTCCTCGGATGCGACGTCGGCAATCTCGTCGAGCGAGACATTGTCGTCATCGTCATCATCGTCCAGAACGTCATCGCCCAGATCCAGATCGACGTCTTCGTCATCTTCCAGAACTGCGTCGTCCCCGTCCATGTTCTCTTTGGCCTTCATCGACGCAGCGTCTTCCGAGTCGGCTTCGATCATGCGGCTCTTGCCGGTGTCGAGGGCAACGACCTCGCCCGTGTAGGGGCTGACGATCGGGTCCTTGTTCAGGTCATAAAAGCGTTTTCCGGTGGTCGGGCAAACGCGCTTTACACCCCATTCTTCCTTGGGCATGTGGATCCCCTTGATTTACTGGTGAGTCGTATCGACGATTCAGGTGCCTTGCCATATGAGGATGGTACTGTCAAAGCCTTTGCCTGCAAGGGAGAGCCGATGAGCGCCCATCATCTGCCGGGGGACCCTCCGGTGCCACTGCTTCTGCGTCGCTCCGCTCGTGCGCGTCGGATCAGCCTGCGGATTTCGGCGCTCGATGGCCGGGTCACGCTGACATTGCCGAAATCCCTGCCTGAACGCGCCGCCCTGGAATTTGCTGCCGAGAAGGAAGATTGGATCCGCGGGCATCTGGCGCGTCATCCCGGACAGGTCGCGGTGACATTTGGAACGGTGCTGCCGGTGGCTGGGCGCGACTTGCGGGTCGTGCGCGGGCAGGCGCGGGGCGTGCGGGTCGCCGGGGATGAGATCGCGGTCTCTGGCGACAGGCCGGCCCGGTCGCTGGAACGCTACCTGCGGGAATTGGCCCGAGATCGGCTGGCCGCGGCGTCAGATGCCTATTCGGCGCAGCTGGGCCGTCCGTTTCACAAGCTGGTTCTGCGCGACACGCGCTCGCGCTGGGGGTCCTGTTCCTCGGCCGGGGCGCTGATGTATTCTTGGCGTCTGATCCTCGCCCCGCCAGAGGTCCTTCGTTATGTGGCTGCGCATGAGGTGGCGCATTTGCAGGAAATGAACCACTCGGCAGATTTCTGGGCCGTGGTTCAGGACCTTTTCGGCGATCATGAGGCGCCGCGCAGATGGCTGAGGGAGAATGGCAGTCAGTTGCACCGCTACCGGTTCACGGACTGACCAAGGTGGTGCCATCAAGGATGTGCGCGCGTGGCGCATTGACCTTGGTTTCATTTGTGATCACAACAGGCCATGACCTTGTCCACCCGCTCCACATCCGACGGGCTGTCGTCAGCCCATGATCGCGTCTACCGGGCGCTGCGCACGCGTATCATGCACGGAGAGATCGCGCCGGGCGAGGCGCTGACCCTGCGCGGGATTGGGCGTGAGTTCGATGTTTCCATGACCCCGGCCCGGGAATCGGTGCGCCGCCTGGTGGCCGAGGGGGCCTTGTTCCTGTCCTCCTCGGGGCGGGTGTCGACACCCGAGCTGAGCAACGAACGGATCGAGGAGCTTGCAGCGCTGCGGTCGCTGCTGGAGGTGGAATTGTCGAGCCGGGCGTTGCCGCGGGCCCACATGGCGCTGATCGACAGGCTGCAGGCGATCAATGTCACCGTGGCCGAAATGGTGTCGAAACGCGATGCGGTGGGATACATCCGCGCCAATCTGGAATTTCACCGCACGCTGTACCTGCGGGCGCAGGCGCCTGCGATGCTGGCGATGGCGGAAACGGTTTGGTTGCAGCTGGGGCCGACCATGCGGGCGCTTTATGGCCGTCTTCGCCGGACCGAACCGCCGCATAATCACAAGCTGATCATCGCGGCATTGAAGGCAGGGGATGAGCCGGGATTGCGGCTGGCGGTGCGGTCGGATGTGACGCAGGGTCTGCGCCTGCTGGCGGGCTAGGGCGCCGGAAAATCAATCCAGGTGTGATTGTGAATGGTGGGGCGGGGCGCTCCCGCCCGGCCTTGGTGTTTCTGCGAAACTCCGCGGCCCGTTGGGCCGGGCGCCGCTGGCAGCGGCGCCGCGGTCAGGTCACATCAGGCCGCGAGGCCCTTGGAGCCGATATCGAGGAATTTCTGGCGGCGGTCCTTGATCAGGGCAGCGCCGTCCTTGTCCTTCAGCTCATCCAGCATCGCTGTGATCGCTGCGCCGACCGAGGCAATGGTGCCGGAGGCATCCCGATGGGCACCGCCCAGCGGTTCGGCGATGATCCGGTCGATGACGGCCAGTTCCAGAAGGTTCTGCGCGGTCAGGCGCAGCGCCTCGGCGGCTTCGCGCATCTTCTCGGCATCCTTCCACAGGATCGAGGCGCAGCCTTCGGGGCTGATCACCGAATAGACCGCATGTTCCAGCATGGCGACCCGGTTGGCGGTGGCAAAGGCGACGGCGCCGCCGGATCCTCCTTCACCGATGATGACCGACACAACCGGCACGCCGATCTGCAGGCTCATTTCAGTGGAACGGGCGATGGCTTCAGACTGGCCGCGTTCCTCGGCGCCCTTGCCGGGGTAGGCGCCGGTGGTGTCCACCAGCGTAATGACCGGCAGGCCGAAGCGCCCGGCCATCTCCATCAGGCGCACGGCCTTGCGGTAGCCTTCGGGGCGGGCCATGCCAAAGTTATGCGCGATGCGGGTCTTGGTATCGGCGCCCTTTTCGTGGCCGATCACCATCACCGGCTGATCGTTGAAACGAGCAAGACCGCCCATGACCGCCAGATCGTCGGCAAAGTTCCGGTCGCCGGCCAGCGGCGTGTATTCGGTGAAAAGCGCATCGATATAGTCGCGGCAATGCGGACGCTCGGGATGGCGCGCGACCTGGCATTTGCGCCAGGGCGTCAGGTCCTTGTAGAGATCCTTCAGCAGCTGTTCGGCCTTGGCATCCAGCGCGGCGGCCTCATCGGCCACGTCCATCTCTTCGTTGGTGCGGGCCAGGGCGCGCAGTTCTTCTGCTTTGCCTTCGATCTCGGCCAGCGGTTTTTCAAATTCCAGATACTGGGTCATGTCGCCTCACTGAGCGCCTTACGGTGCGCGGTTTGTGCGATATATGGCCTTGTCGGGCGCCGGATGCAACTCGCCACACGCATCTGTCTTGTCCCCGGTGGCTCGCGGCGGCGCAGGCCGGTGGCGTTACGCGGGCCAGATCACCGGGTAAAGCGATGCGACCAGCAGCGCCGCCATGGCCCAGTTGAACAGCATCAGGCGGCGTGGATTGGTCAGCACCCGCGCCATTTGCTGCCCCAGCAGGGTCCAGGAACTGACCGAGGGCAGGTTGACCGCCCCAAACAGCGCCGCCACCAGAAGGATCGCCCAAAGGGTCTGATCCGGGGCATAAACGCTGATCGCGGTCAGGGCCATCGCCCAGGCCTTTGGGTTGACCCATTGAAAGGCGGCGGCCTGCAGGAAGGTCATCGGGTTGCCCTTGCCTTCGCCGGTTTCTGCAGGTCCTGCGTTGGCGATCTTCCAGGCCAGATACAGAAGATAGGCCACAGAGGCGACCTTCAGCACGGTATAGCTGACGGGGAAGGCTTCGAAGATCCCGACCAGACCGGCGCCGACCAGAACGACCATGAAGACGAACCCCAACGCCACCCCCAGCATATGCGGGATGGTGCGGCGAAAGCCGAAATTTGCGCCTGAGGCCATCAGCATCAGGTTGTTCGGTCCCGGCGTGATCGACGAGACAAAGGCGAAGAGCGCAAGCGCGAGGAGAAGATCGTATGTCATGGAGAGAATTTGACGCGTCAATGCCCGAATGAAATTGCGTTTTGCTGCGCTGGGTGCGAAAAGTTGCAATTAATGGCTAAAAATGATCGCATAAATCAGCAGATATTGCAGGAGCTGTCCCGCGACGGGCGGATCAGCAACCTAGAGCTGGCTGAGCGTGTGGGCCTGTCCCCCTCGGCTTGTTTGCGGCGGGTGCAGGATCTGGAGCGCGCCGGAGTCATCACCGGGTACAAGGCCGTGCTGAACCGCGAGGCGATGGGGGTGGGCTTTGTCACCTATATCGGTGTCGGCCTGGGCGAACACACGAAGGAGGCGCAAGAGGCGTTTGAGCGCGCCATGCAGGCCGCGCCCGAAGTGGTGGAATGCCACAATATCACCGGCACCATCGAATATCTGTTGCGGGTCGAATGCGCGGATCTGCCCAGCTACAAACGGTTTCACACCGATATTCTGGGCACCTCGCCCTATGTCACCGGGATCACAACCTATGTGGTCATGGGATCGCCCAAGGATATGCGCGCCTAACCCTGTCCCAGAAGGGCCGCCATGGCGGTCTTGGGCGAGGTCAGCACCGGCACATCGCTGTCGATCAGAGGAGCGGCCCCGGCCATCGACGCCTGCGCCAGAACCACGCAAGAGGTGCCAGATGTGAGCGCAAGGCTTGTCCCCACCCAAGCGGCGACTTGTTTGTGGAACTCCTCGGTGTCCCCATTGGTGAAATGGTGCCAAAGGCCGGTCAGAGGCAGGGCGCGGATGTCGGGCGCGCGGCCCTGTTCCGTGAAGGCGCGTTCCAGCAGGGCGGTGGAGGGAAGGCGGGTGCTGTCCAGACAATAGACCAGCATCACCGGGCCACCGGTGCCCGCGGCCTGTTGCATCATCGGCCAGTCAATTCGCGTGGCGCCTGCTTCTTCAGCCACTGCGCCGATGGTGGTGCAGGTGCACAAGGAGGGCCCCTCTGTCGCGCGGATCGCTTCGGCAATTTCCTGACGGAGAGCGGCATCGACGCCGGTCTGGGCCCGTTCAAGCCAGTCGGTACGCACCACATGCGTCAGATCGGCCTCGGGTGCCAGGGCATCGAATGTCGCCACATGCACGTCGGCCGTGTGGAATAAGGTCAGATCTGTCATGTCGGCCCCGCGTTTCTGTCAATTAGTCGCGGAATAGGGCGCCAAAGGCAACGGGGCCGACCCAAAGAATGATCTGGGATTATTGTTTCTGCGCCATGGCCACGACCTGTGCGAACTGCTCCGGGGACAGAACCGTGCGCCAGTGGTCCGCGCAGTTGGAGCGCATGGTCACCAGCTTGACCTCATACTCCCCGACCTTGGCTGCAAGGCTGGCGCGCTCCTCTGCCGGGGCACCGTCCAGAATGGCGGTGCGCAGGGCGGCGCGGGCTGCGATTGCCTCGGCTTCCAGAGCCTTGCGTTTGGGCGGGCTGGCCGCCAGCCAGTTCTGCAGATCAGCGCGTTGCTCTGCCGTGAGGCCAAGCGCGGAGGCATTCTGTTTGATCAGCGGCGTCAGGCGCACGATGGGCGCCGAGAGCTCGCTCCGGTTCTTGCCTTGCTGGGCGGGGAGGGCGGTCGCAGTCGCCAGAACAAGTGCTGCGGAAAGAAGGGCTTTTTTCATGTCGTCACCAGTGGTTGCCGATTCTGTCGGTTTCGTTCTGCGGCAACATTCCAGCACTGGAGGGTTCTTGAGTTGATATGTATCAAAAAAATTGAATGTGTTTGGCGAATGCGGAATAAAAATGGGGCGCCCGGATTCCGGACGCCCCATGGTCAACTGCGTTCAAAGGTCAGCCTTTTGCGATCAACTCTGACTGTGCGACGATCACTTCGGCCTGTTTAATCGAAGCGATGTCGACCAGGCGGCCCTTGTATACTGTGGCGCCTTCGCCGTTGGCCTTGGCCTGTTCCATGGCGGCCAGGATCTCTCGCGCTTCGGCGACGGCTTCTTCCGAGGGGGTGAAGACCTCGTTTGCCAGGGCGATCTGTTTCGGATGGATGGCCCATTTGCCGACCATGCCCAGCGTGGCCGAGCGTTTGGCCTGTGCGATATAGCCGTCGTCATCCGAGAAATCACCGAAGGGGCCATCGACCGGCAGAACGCCATGGGTGCGGCAGGCCGCGACGATTGCGGTCTGGGCCCAGTGCCACGGATCGGAATAGTGCCGCGTGTCGCCATGCAGCATGTAGTAGTTTTCCTGAGTGCCGCCGATGCCGGTGGTCTGCATGCCCATGGAGGCGGCGAAGTCGGCGGCGCCAAGGCTCATCGCCTGCAGGCGCGGAGAGGAGGCGGCGATCTCTTCCACATGTGCGATGCCCGCAGCGGATTCGATGATCACCTCAAAGGAAATCGGTTTGGTACGGCCCTTGGCGTTCTCGATGGCGGTGACCAGCGCATCGACAGCATAGACGTCTGCGGCGCAGCCGACCTTGGGGATCATGATCTGGTCCAGACGGTCGCCGGCCTGTTCCAGCAGATCGACCACGTCGCGGTACCAATAGGGCGTGTCCAGACCGTTGATGCGGACAGACATATACTTGTTGCCCCAGTCCACGGTGTTCAGCGCCTCGATGACATTGGCGCGGGCAATGTCCTTGTCGGTGGGGGCGACGGAATCTTCCAGATCCAGATTGATCACATCCGCAGCCGAGGCGGCCATCTTGGCAAAGAGTTTGGTGTTGGAGCCGGGGCCGAACAACTGGCAGCGGTTGGGACGGGCCGGGGCGGCGGGCTGGATGCGGAAGCTCATGTGGGCGCTCCTTGCTGGGAAAGGAAATTACGATTTGACTGGTCATTGTGGTATGAAATTGCGCAACCCCATGCAAGAGGGACTTTGCAGGCGCAGCATCAACTATGCTGCAATCGCAATGAATTCCCGTGTTGCCGCATAATAGTGAGCGAGTAATGCGCCATTGTTGGAATTTTCTTCGATGAAAATGTATTTTTGTAGAAGAAACTTCGATCATGCCTTTCCTGCAAATGCAAAAATGGGACCGCTTCGCAAGGCGGCTCGATTATCGTTCGCGGTGAATCACGTTTAACGGAGGCCCCGAGATGATCGAGACACCCTATCTGCTGTTCCTGGGCGATGCGCCCGATATGCTTGCGGCAAAGGTTGCCATCGGCATCCGCGACTGGCGCCCGGACCACGCGGTCGGGCAGATCTCTCTGCCGGGCTGCGGCGCCGATCTGGGACTGACCGAAATGTCGCTCGAAGAGGCCAAGGCCGCCGGTGCAAAGACGCTGGTGATTGGTGTCGCCAACCGCGGCGGGATCATCTCCCCCGCCTGGAAGGAAGTGCTGATCAAGGCGCTTGAAATGGGTTATGACATCGCGTCCGGCCTACACAACCTGCTGCGCGACGAAGGCGATCTTGTCGCTGCAGCCCAGACCCACGGCGGCACACTGCATGACGTGCGTGTGCCTTCGGTCGGCTACCCGATTGCAAATGGCGTGAAGCGCAAAGGCAAGCGCTGTCTTGCCGTTGGCACCGACTGCTCGGTGGGCAAGATGTACACTGCGTTGGCGATGGACGCCGAGATGCAAAAACGCGGTATGAAATCCACCTTCCGCGCCACCGGCCAGACCGGCATTCTGATCACTGGCCACGGTGTGCCGCTGGACGCTGTGATTGCCGACTTCATGGCAGGCTCCATCGAATATCTGACCCCGGACAACGATGAAGACCACTGGGACATGATCGAAGGGCAGGGCTCCCTGTTCCACATTTCCTATTCCGGTGTGACCATGGCGCTGGTGCATGGCGGTCAGCCCGATGCGCTGATCCTGTGCCACGAGCCGACCCGTGAACATATGCGCGGTCTGCCGGGCTATTCCCTGCCCAGCCTCGAAGAGCTGCGCGATACCGCGCTGCCGCTGGCGCGCAAGGGCAACCCGGATTGTCAGGTTGTCGGTATCTCGGTGAACACTCAGCACCTGAACGAGGAAGAGGCGGTTGCCTACCTTGAGGAAGTGGAAAAGCGCATGGGGTTGCCCGCGGTGGATCCTTACCGCCATGGCGCCGACCGCTTGGTAGACGCGCTCGCCGCAATCTGATTGTTATAAGGGGGCGTCTGGCAGCAGGCGCCCTTTTTATGTGAATTCAGGCGTCTGTGGAGTGCGGCCCTACCCATTCCCAGAAGCCGAACAAAGACCCCGAAAGGATCGAACATGAAAGTCACCGTGACGCCGGATGTATTCAAACTGGCGCGGGCCTTTACCATCTCCCGCGGCTCGCGGACTGAGGCGAAGGTGCTGACCGTCAGGATCGAAAAAGACGGGGCTGTGGGGTGGGGCGAATGTGTGCCTTATGCCCGCTATGATGAAACGCTGGACAGCGTGACCGCCGAAATTACCGGCCTGCCCGACAGCTTTACCCGCGAAGAGCTGCAGGACCTGCTGCCTGCCGGTGCGGCTCGCAACGCGGTGGATTGCGCGCTTTGGGATCTTGAGGCGAAACTGGCGGGCAAACGGGTCTGGGAACTGGCCGGTCTGCCGAAACCCGGCCCCGAAATTACCGCCTATACTCTGTCGCTCGACACGCCCGAGGTGATGCAGGAGCAGGCCGCCGAGAATGCTCATCGCCCGCTTTTGAAGATCAAGCTGGGCACCGCCGATGACATGCCGCGACTGGAAGCCGTGCGCGCCGGGGCACCGGACTCGGATATCATTATCGACGCCAACGAAGGCTGGAGCGCCGAGGTCTATGCCGAGCTTGCGCCGCATTTGGTGCGTCTGGGCGTGTCGCTGGTCGAACAGCCCTTGCCTGCCGGTGAAGATGACGCGCTCATTGGCATGGAGCGTCCGGTGCCGGTGTGCGCGGACGAAAGCTGCCATGACCGCGCCAGCCTGCCGAAACTCAAAGGCAAATACGATGTTGTCAACATCAAGCTGGACAAGACCGGCGGCTTGACCGAGGCGCTGAAACTGCGCGAAGCGGCGCTGGCCGAAGGTTACCGCGTGATGGTCGGCTGCATGATGGGCTCGTCTCTGGCGATGGCGCCTGCGGTGCTGCTGGCGCAGGGGGCGATGGTGACGGACCTTGACGGGCCGCTGCTTCTGTCCGAAGACCGCGAAACGACAATGGAATACGATGCTGCCGGTGTGCATCCGCCCAAGGCAGAACTCTGGGGCTGAGGAGATGACAATGACCCGTACTGTTTATGTGAATGGCGAATACCTGCCGGAAGACGAAGCGAAGGTCTCGATCTTCGATCGCGGCTTCCTGATGGCTGATGCGGTATACGAGGTGACCTCGGTTCTGGGCGGCAAGCTGATTGATTTCGAAGGCCACGCGGTGCGCCTGAAACGTTCGCTGGATGAGCTGGACATGCAGGAACCCTGCACCAAGGACGAACTGCTGGAGATCCACCGCAAGCTGGTGGAACTGAACGGCATCGACGAAGGTCTGGTTTATCTTCAGGTTACCCGCGGGTCCGATGGCGACCGCGATTTCGTCTTCCCCGATCCCGAGACCACCAAGCCGTCGATTGTTCTGTTCACCCAGAACAAGCCGGGACTGGCCGATAGCCCCGCCGCCAAGAAAGGCGCCAAGATCATCTCGATCGAGGACATCCGCTGGGGCCGCCGCGATATCAAGACGGTGCAGCTGCTGTACCCCTCGATGGGCAAGATGATGGCCAAGAAGGCCGGAGCCGATGACGCCTGGATGGTCGAAGACGGCTACGTGACCGAGGGCACTTCGAACAACGCCTATTTCGTCAAGGACGGCGTGATCGTCACCCGGCCGCTGTCCAATGACATCCTGCACGGCATCACCCGCAAGGCCGTGTTGCGCATGGCAGAAGAAGCGCAGCTGAAAATCGAAGAGCGTCTCTTTACCATCGATGAAGCGAAAGAGGCGGATGAGGCCTTTACCACCTCTGCCAGCGCATTCGTGATGCCGGTCGTGGAGATTGATGGCACCGCGCTGGGTGACGGCACGCCGGGGCCGATCGCCAAGCGTCTGCGCGAGATCTATCTGGATGAATCGGTGAAGGCCGCGATCTGATCGCTGCGGGTATCCGTCTCAACAATGAAGGCCGCTCCTGACGGGGCGGCCTTCATTGTTGTTTCAGTGGCAGTGCACTCTGCCTGTGCTCGTCTGCATATGGCAGCATTTGCCCGGCGGAGAGCTTTTGCGGCAGCCTCCACCATGCTGAACCACAGTATCGGCCTGCAGGCCCGCATGCGAGAATGAGGCCCCAAAACTGATGGTCGGTATAGCAGTGGCGAGCGCAATATGTGCGGCCAGTGACAAGGCTTTCATGGAATAAATCTTCCTTCGATTGCATCAACGTAAACGTCTCGCAACTCTATCGTGACATACTTGCCAGAATGCAACCATAAGCTGCGTTTGTCCGAGCGGTCTTGAGGCTACCCGCAAACGAGGCGTTACCCAAACCGGAAGCTAGAGGCTGTGACGCCGCCAAAGATGTCCTTCTGGTGGTAGACCTGCGTTGCTGCTTCCTCTTCTGCCGCGCCAAGGGCCGTAAAGAGCGGCACAAGGTGATCCTCCTGCGCGTGGCAGGCGCGGGCATAGGGGGCCTGTTCCCAGTTGAGCAGTGCCTCGGTCCGCGCGGCGGCTGGCTGTTGCAACACCGCATTCAGCCATGTGTCGAACTCTTCCGAGGGCACCTTCGCCCGGGGGCCGAATTCCCGCAGATTGTGGTAGCTGAGACCGGAGCCAACGATCAGCACGTCCTCGTCACGCAGGGGGGCAAGCGCGCGGCCAAGGGCGAAATGCTCTTCTGGACTGTAGCCATGGCGCATGGAGACCTGAAATAGCGGCACATCGGCCTCCGGGTACATCAGGGCCATGGGCACGAAGGTGCCGTGGTCGTATCCCTGTTCCGCGTCCATCGAGACCGGCAATCCCGCCGCTGCGATCAGATCCGCAGTGTGCTGGGCCAGTTCTGGCGCGCCGGGCGCCGGGTATTGGATTTCGTAGGTCTCTGGCGGGAAGTTGTAATAGTCATAGACCATCGGCGGTTTTGCAGCACTCATCACTGCAAATGTGTCCTTTTCCCAGTGGCCGGAAATCATCAGAACCGCCGAGGGACGGCGCCCGATTTCCTGCGGCATACGGGCAAGCGCATCTGCCAGCGGTGCCAGCGCCTCCCGCATGTTCGGGATCCAGGGCCACGGTCCGCCGCCGTGGGAAATGAAATAGCTTGGCATCCTTGAACGCATCCGAACCTCCATCACACATACTGTTGGTTCAGATGTTAAGGGATCCGGGCCGCCGTGGTTATACCCAGTGGCGAACACCCCCTGTGCGCCGATGGCGACAGGGGGGGCAATCCGCCAGGGATCAGGCCTTGTCTGTGACGTTTTCCTTGAAGGCGACTTCGAACTCGGCCTGTTTTTCCGGGCTGGCCTCGGTCTGGTACTTGGACTTCCACTCATCCATGGTCATGCCATAGTAGATTTCGCGGGCTTCATTCTTGTCCATCTCGATGCCGCGTTCGTTTGCTGCTTCCTGATACCAGCGGCTGAGGCAGTTGCGGCAGAACCCGGCCATGTTCATCAGGTCGATGTTCTGCACATCGGTGCGGTCTTCCATCAGATGCTTTTGCAGGCGGCGGAATGCGGCGGCCTGAAGTTCGATCTCGGTTTGCTGGTCCATGGGGATCCTCCCGGTTGTCTTGCGTTCCGTAATATGTGGGTGCCACTGTCCAGAGGCAAGCGCTGCTACAGGCCCGAGTTCGCAAGGGCCCGGGGCAGGAGCTTGGCGAGTCGTTCGGCCCACTGCCGCTGTCCTGCCGCATCAGCGATTAGATCGTTGCGCAGTTCGATCAGCGTGTTAGGGCGACCATGGGCTGTGCCGTGGGTGTCGATGGCATCGCCGGGCAGGTAGCCGGTGTAGGGCTCGTTGATCCCGACACAAAGGTCAGGCTCGGCCTGCAATGTGTCGATCAGCACCGGGGAAAACCGCTCACCTTCGGGGAAGAGCACGCCGATTTGCCAGGGGCGTGGGGGACGTCCCCGCAATTGTCGGGTGAAGGAATGCATCGAGACGATGACCGTGTCCGGGCGCGCGGCAAGGCGGCTCACTTCTGCGTGATAGGGGCGGTAGCAGGCCTCAAGCCGCGCCGCGCGCTCTGTCGCATCGGCGTGACGGTTGGCGGGAATGATGGTCCCGTCATAAAGCTTCATCAGCAGAGTTGGATCATCTTCGCCCCGGTTGGGGTCGATCACCAGCCGTGAGAAATTGGAGGCCACAACCGGCGCGTCCAGCAGCTCACCCAGATGGCGGGCGACGGCATAGGCCCCCACATCATAAGCGATATGACGCTCCATATCCTCATGCGGCAGGCCAAGGTCACCGCCGTTGACGAAGGGAGGTACGCGGTTGGTGGCATGGTCGCAGGTGATCAGCCAGCGGGCAGGGCGGTCGGCCCCGTGAACAAAGAAGGGAGTATATGTCATGCGCCTGTCATCGATTGTTGACGATACCTTTAGGGGAGTTGCGGCAAAATGGAAATTGCGCGATAAGCACCGCAAGATATGTTTGCGGTAACACCGCCTATTGCTGAGCTGACACCAGAAGGACCCACCCCATGAAACGTTCCCGCAGTGTGAAGATTGTTGCCACCCTGGGACCGGCGTCCGAAACCTATGAAACGATCCGCGCCCTGCACGAGGCCGGCGCCGACGTGTTCCGCCTGAATATGTCGCACGGGACCCATGCAGAGATCACCCAAAAGCACGAGATCATCCGCAAGGTGGAAAAGGATCTGGACAGCTCGATCGGTATTCTGGCCGACCTTCAGGGTCCCAAGTTGCGCGTGGGCGTCTTTGCAAATGGTTCCGAGGAACTGGAAGAGGGCGCGTCTTTCCGGCTGGATCTGGATCCCACCGATGGTGATGCCACGCGGGTCTGCCTGCCGCATCCCGAGATTTTTCAGGCGCTGGAGCCCGGCGCGCATCTCTTGGTGAATGATGGCAAGATCCGCCTCCGGGTGGAGCGCTGCGGCGCCGATTTTGCCGATTGCAGCGTCGTGACCGGCGGCACCATCTCCAACCGCAAGGGCGTGAACGTGCCCGATGTGGTGCTGCCCCTGGCGGCTCTGTCGGACAAGGACCGTGATGATCTGGAGTTTGCCTGCACCCTGGGTGTGGACTGGATCGCGCTGTCCTTTGTGCAGAGGGCCAAGGATGTGTTTGAGGCCAAAGGCCTGGTCGATGGCCGCGCTGCGGTGCTGTCCAAGATCGAGAAACCTTCCGCCGTGGAGCAGTTCGAGGAAATCCTCGATGCCTCGGACGGGATCATGGTGGCGCGCGGCGATCTGGGCGTCGAACTGCCGGTGTCTGCCGTGCCGCCGATCCAGAAACGGCTGGTGCGCAAATGCCGCGCGGCGGCCAAACCGGTGATCGTCGCCACCCAGATGCTGGAAAGCATGATCGAAAGCCCGATGCCCACGCGCGCCGAGGTCTCGGACGTGGCGACCGCGATCTATGAGGGCACCGATGCCATCATGCTGAGCGCTGAATCCGCTGCCGGGCAATATCCGGTCGAAGCGGTGCGAACCATGGACAACGTCGCCGCCGAGGTGGAGACCGACCCCACCTATGCGCAGATCATCGCCTCTTCGCGCTCCTCCAAGGGCAACACGATTGCGGATGCCATCGTTGCTGCCGCCCGCGAAATTGCCGAGAAGACGGATATCAAGGCGATCTGCTGCTTCACACAGAGCGGCACAACTGCGCTGCTGACCGCGCGGGAACGTCCCGGTGTTCCGATCATCGCGTTGACCCCGCTGGAAGGCACCGCCCGGCGTCTGGCGCTCAGCTGGGGATGCCACTGCGTGGTGACCAGCGGACAGGACCGGTTCAAGGGGGCGGTGGTCAACGCAGCCCGCGCCGCCCGCGCCGGCGGGTTCGCCTCCGAGACGGATCAGATCGTCGTGACCGCAGGCGTGCCGTTCAACGTGCCCGGCACCACCAACATCCTGCGCGTTGCCCCCTGTGATGAACGTTTGATTTACAGCACCGACCCGGAATAAGCTTTCCTCCAGCCCGGCGTCGGGCTGCGGTTGGAGGGATGTTGCGTGAACAGTGACCTGTTTCTGGTGCTTGGCCTTCTGCTTGCATGGCTGGCGATACCGTCCATGTTATCGGCCTATAGCGACAAGCGGCGCCCACAGGTCTCTGTCTTCCTGCTGCTGGGCAGTGCGGGCCTGATCGCCTATGCATTTCTGACGCAGCCGGGCGGTTATCGTCTGCGCGACGTGCCAGATGCGTTTTTCAATGTGATTGGCCAGGTTTTTTAGAAGAAACCGCTTGCCCTTGTGATCCGGTTTTCGTACATGGCGGCCCTGTTCACGTGGCCGGCCAGAGTGGCATGCCGAGTCGCGTATCTACCGAACTCGCATTGAAGGAGACGGAAATGCCCAAAATGAAGACGAAATCGAGCGCCAAAAAGCGCTTCAAGGTGACCGCCACCGGTAAGGTGATGGCAGGTCAGGCTGGCAAGCGCCACGGCATGATCAAACGTCACAAGAAATTCATCCGTGATGCCCGCGGCACCACGACCCTGTCCGCCCCCGACGCCAAGATCGTCAAGGGCTTCATGCCCTACGACCGCTAAGAGGAGATTTGACACATGTCCCGCGTTAAAGGTGGTACCACAACTCACGCCCGTCACAAGAAGGTCATCAAGGCAGCCAAAGGTTACTATGGCCGCCGCAAGAATACCTTCAAGGTCGCCCGTCAGGCCGTCGACAAGGCAAACCAGTACGCAACCCGTGACCGTAAGGCGCGCAAGCGTAACTTCCGCGCCCTGTGGATCCAGCGTATCAACGCTGCCGTCCGCAGCCACGACGAATCGCTGACATACTCGCGCTTCATCAACGGTCTGAACCTGGCCGGTATCGAAGTTGACCGTAAGGTCCTGGCCGATCTGGCCGTGCACGAGCCCGAAGCCTTCGGTGCGATCGTCAAGCAGGCACAGTCCGCACTGGCAGCCTGAAGCGTTCCACGCTGAGATTTAAGAAAGCCGCCCCTCAGGGGCGGCTTTTTTGCGCTTTGGCCAGGGAAACGGATCCCTAAGCTGGGGAAGGCTGGTCCGTCGGGCCTTGCTTTCAGCGGCTGCTGTGGTAGCACGAGCCAAGCAAAATTCAGGGGACCGTCATGGACGATCTTAAGGCAAAATATCTGGGGCAGATCGCCGATGCCCACGACGAGGACGCGCTGGAGGCGATCCGCCTCGCCGCCGTCGGGAAAAAGGGCGAGGTGGCCCTGAAGATGCGGGAATTGGGCAAGATGACGCCCGAGGAGCGCCAGACCGTGGGTCCGGCGCTGAACGCACTCAAGGATGAAATCAACTCTGCCCTGGCCGCCAAGAAGGCCGCGCTGGCCGATGCGGCGCTGGACGAGCGTCTGCGCACGGAATGGCTGGACGTCACGCTGCCCACGCGCCCGCAGCGCCGCGGCAGCCTGCACCCGATCAGCCAGGCCAGCGAAGAGCTGACCGCGATCTTTGCCGAACTTGGCTTCTCGGTCGCCGAAGGCTCGCGTGTTGAAACCGACTGGTACAACTTCGATGCGCTGAACATTCCGGGCCACCACCCCGCCCGCGCCGAGATGGATACTTTCTACATGCACCGGGCCGAAGGCGACGACCGCCCGCCGCATGTGCTGCGCACCCACACCTCGCCGGTACAGATCCAGTCGATGGAGAAGATGGGCGCCCCGCTGCGCGTCATCTGCCCGGGCGGTGTTTACCGCGCCGACTACGATCAGACCCACACCCCGATGTTCCACCAGGTCGAAGGCCTGGCGCTCGACAAGGACATCTCGATGGCGAACCTCAAGTGGGTGCTGGAGGAATTCGTCAAATCCTTCTTCGAGGTGGACGATGTTGAGCTGCGCTTCCGCGCCTCCCACTTCCCCTTCACCGAGCCTTCGGCCGAGGTGGATATCCGCTGCTCCTGGGACAATGGCCAGCTGAAGATCGGCGAAGGCGACGACTGGATGGAAATCCTCGGCTCTGGCATGGTGCACCCCAAGGTAATCGCCGCCGGCGGGATCGATCCGGAAGTCTATCAGGGCTTTGCCTTTGGCATCGGAATCGACCGTCTGGCGATGCTGAAATACGGCATCCCCGATTTGCGTGCCTTCTTTGACAGCGATCTGCGCTGGTTGCGCCATTATGGCTTCAGCTGCCTGGACGTTCCAACACTGCATGGCGGGTTGAGCCGATAACGCTTGAACCGCAGGGCCCTAGCCCTGCGACGCGCCCGACCCGCCCCATGGGCGGGCGCGTTCCGCACCCACCCCGGGCCGGGCGCGCTGCCAGAAATGGAGCGCCGGGCCGCCAGTCAACCGATTTGCCAAAAGGGCGCTGAGATATGAAATTCACTCTCTCCTGGCTGAAAGACCACCTTGATACCGATGCCTCCGTTGCGGAGATCACCGAGGCCCTGACCGACCTGGGACTGGAAGTCGAAGAGGTCTCGAACCCCGCCGACCGGCTCAAGGATTTTACCCTGGGCTATGTGAAACACGCGGAGAAGCATCCTGATGCGGATAAGCTGCGTGTCTGCAAGGTGGACACCGACGAAGGTGAGATGCAGATCGTCTGCGGCGCGCCCAATGCTCGGGAGGGCATCACCGTGGTGGTCTGCAAACCGGGCATGTATGTGCCGGGTCTGGATATCACCATCGGCGTCGGCAAGATCCGCGGTGTCGAATCCTTCGGCATGATGGCCTCCGAGCGGGAGCTGGAACTGTCCGATGAGCACGACGGCATCATCGAGCTGCCTTCGGGCGCGGTCGGCGACCGCTTTATTGACTGGCTGGCAGAGAACGATCCGGCCAAGGTTGATCCGGTGATCGAGATCGCCATTACTCCGAACCGCCCCGATGCGCTGGGTATCTTTGGCATTGCCCGCGATCTGGCGGCGCGCGGGATCGGCACACTGAAAACCCACGACTACGAGGCGGTCCCGGGTGATTTCGAAAGCCCGGTCAAAGTGACCATCGACGAAGACACGCTGGATGGCTGCCCGCTGTTCACTGGCCGGGTAATCAAGGGCGTCAAGAACGGCCCCAGCCCGCAGTGGCTGCAGGACCGGCTGACAGCCATCGGTCTGCGCCCGATTTCGGCGCTGGTGGATATCACCAACTTCTTCACCTTCGATCAGAACCGTCCGCTGCACGTCTTTGACGTGGCCAAGGTGCAGGGCGATCTGCGGGTGCATCGCGCCAAGGGCGGCGAGACGCTGCTGGCGCTGGATGAGAAGGAATACACCCTTGGCGCAGGCCATATGGTGATTTCCGATGAAAATGGCCCCGAAAGCATCGCCGGTATCATGGGCGGTGAGGAGACCGGCTGTACCGACGAGACGGTTGATGTCTTCCTCGAAAGCGCATTTTGGGATCATGTGCAGATCGCGACCACCGGCCGCGCGCTCAAGATCAATTCGGACGCGCGTTACCGCTTTGAACGCGGCGTTGACCCGGAATTCACCCTCGAAGGGCTGCACCGTGCCACTCAGATGATCCTGGATCTCTGTGGCGGCGAGCCGTCCGAAGTGGTGATCGCAGGCGATGTGCCGGATCATTCGCGCGCCTACAAGCTGGATCCGGAGCGGGTGCAGTCGCTGGTCGGTATGGACATCCCCGAAAGCGATCAGCGTCAGACCCTGACCCGCCTTGGCTTCCGGCTGGAGGGCAACCTGGCCCATGTGCCCAGCTGGCGCCCCGACGTGCAGGGTGAGGCCGATCTGGTGGAAGAGGTCGCGCGTATCGCTTCGCTGACCAAGCTGCAGGGCAAGCCGCTGGCGCGCCTGACGCCGGGTATCCCGAAGCCGGTGATGACGCCGCAACAGCGCCGCCAGCAGATGGCGCGGCGCACGGCGGCCAGCCTCGGCTATAATGAAATCGTCAGCTACACCTTCATCGACAAGGCCTCGGCCACGCTGTTCGGCGGTGGCGATGATGCGACCATGCTGGCCAATCCGATTTCCTCGGAAATGTCCCATATGCGGCCGGATCTGCTGGCCGGTCTGTTGCAGGCCGCTGCACGCAATCAGGCGCGGGGCTTCATGGATCTGGCCCTGTTCGAGGCGGGTCCCGTTTTCCACGGCGGAGAGCCGGGCGAGCAGCGCGAACAGATCTCGGGTCTCTTGGTCGGCCGCACTGGCCCCAAGGATGTGCATGGCGCGGCGCGCCCGGTCGATACCTTTGATGCCAAGGCCGACGTCGAGGCGGTTCTGGCCGCTATCGGCGCGCCGGCCAAGGCGCAGGTGCTGCGCGGCGGCGACGCCTGGTGGCATCCGGGCCGTCACGGAAAGATCTGCCTTGGCCCGAAAAAGGTACTCGGCGTCTTTGGTGAGTTGCACCCCAAGGCGCTGAGCGAAATGGGCGTCAAAGGGCCTGCCGTGGCCTTTACCATCTGGCCGGACGAGGTGCCGCTGCCGCGTAAATCCGGTGCCACCCGCGCGGCGCTGGACATCAGCGACCTGCAGGCGGTCGAGCGTGACTTTGCCTTTGTGGTGGATGAGAGCGTCGAGGCGCTGACGCTGGTCAATGCCGCTGCCGGTGCTGACAAGGCACTGATCGAGGACGTGCGCGTCTTTGATGAATTCATCGGTGGCAGCCTGGGCGAGGGTAAGAAATCCCTGGCCATCACCGTGCGCCTGCAGCCGACTGACAAGACGCTGAAGGAAAAAGACATCGAAGCGGTGAGCGAGAAGATCATCGCCAAGGTGAGCAAGGCCACCGGAGGCATTCTGCGGGGCTGATCTGTTGAGCGGAATGGTTGGAATTTCAGGCCGTGCCCGATCCGGGCGCGGCCTTATTTTTGAAAAAAGTGCTCTGCCAGCAGATCGAACACCAGGCGGATCTTGCGGCTGGTGTGCAGCTCCCGGTGGGTGGTCAGCCAGACGGGGAACCGGATCGGCTCCATCTGCGGCAGGAGCCGCTCGACCTCGGGTGTTTGCCGGGCGATGCGATCTGACATGGGGGCGATGCCGAACCCCCGTTTGACCAGTTCCCACGCGACCAGCCCGCTTTGCGTTTCATATCGAAAATTGCGCTTTGTCAGGGGAAACCCCAAGGGCGTGAGATGACCGACCATCCCTTCTGCATCGCCGAAGCTGATGAAGTCATGGCTGCTCAGATCCCGGACGTCTTCGGGGCGCCCGGCCTTTGCCAGATATTGCGGCGCGGCATAAAAGCGGGCGGTTTCCTCGTGGATAAGACGGGCGATCAGCTCGGGCTGTTCGGGGCGCACGTGGCGGATGGCGATATCCGCCTCGCGGCGCATCAGATCGCGGATGTCGTTGGAGGCGATGATGTCGATGTGCAGATCCGGCGCCAACTGGCGCAACCGCCGCAGCACATCCGGCAGCAGGTAAGCAGAATAAACATCGCTGGCGGTAATCCGGACGGTGCCGGTGATGGATTCCGATTGTCCCAGCGCCGCAAGGGCGATCCGGTCCGCGGCCAGACCCATGGGGCGGGTATGTTCCAGCAGTTCGACCCCGGCTTGCGTCAGCTGCAGAGATTTGCCGATCCGCTCGAACAGCATCAAGCCAAGGCTTTCCTCCAGCGCAGCCACCTGACGGCTCAGCGTGGGTTGTGTCAGGTTCAGACGCCGGGCCGCCGCAGAGAGAGAGCCCGTCTCGGCGGTGGCGAGAAAGGCGCGGATGTGGTTCCAGTCGAAGGCGTTTGGGGTTCTGGTCATACATTACCGTATATCGTGCCTGCATATTTCGGCAATTCCTGCATGTATGGCTTTCTCGTAGTTTCCTCGCAAAGGAGACAAAACCATGCAGACCTCAATTCAGTTCTGGGACGGAATTGCCGAAAAATATGCCCGCAGTCAGATCCGGGATCCGGCCGCTTATGACTATACGTTGGAACGTACTCAGGCCTATCTGAAACCGGGCGACCGGGTTCTGGAACTGGGCTGCGGCACCGGAACCACCGCGCTGCGCCTCAGGAAGGCGGTCGCCTGTTATACTGCCACCGATCTGGCGCCTTCGATGATCGCCATCGCGCAGCGCAAGAAGGATGAGGCAGGCGTCACCAATCTGCGGTTCGTCGTCTCTGACATTGCAAATGCACCCGTGGGACCCTTTGACGCGGTGATGGCATTCAACCTGTTCCACCTGATAGGGGATCTGGATGGCGCCTTGGCGCATATCTACCGGACCATTCGCCCTGGTGGCACCTTCATCTCGAAAACGCCCTGCCTGGCCGATAGCAAAAGCGCGGTACAGCGTTTGATGATGCGAGTCGCGATTCCGGTGATGCGGCTTGTTGGCAAGGCGCCGCCCTCGGTGGTGCATTTCCTGTCAGTGGCCGATTGGCAGGCACGGCTGGAGGCTGCGGGTTTCGAGATCATCGAGACCGGAAACTACCCGGCCGATCCGCCCAACCGGTTTCTGGTTGCACGCCGCAAGTGATCGGTCGGGGGCGGGGCTGGTCCGTTCGGGCGATCCGGTCTAAGCATGGCGGAACAGCGAATGGAGGGTGCGATGACTTTGAACGTATATCTTTCGGGTGAAATTCACACGGACTGGCGCGAGCAGATCGTGACTGGCGCGGCGGACCTGGACGTGGCTTTCAACAGCCCGGTCACTGACCACGGGGCCAGCGATGATTGCGGTGTGGCCATTCTGGGCGCCGAAGAGAACAAATACTGGCACGATCACAAAGGGGCCATGGTCAACGCGATCCGTACCCGCAAGGGGATCGAGGATGCCGATGTGGTCGTCGTGCGCTTTGGTGACAAGTACAAGCAGTGGAATGCCGCCTTTGACGCAGGCTATGCGGTGGCGCTGGGCAAATCGATCATCGTGCTGAGCCAGCCGGACCATCAGCACGCGCTGAAAGAAGTGCACGCCGCCGCGCTGGCGGTGGCTGAAGAGCCGCGGCAGGTGGTGGAAATCCTGACCTATGTGCTGACCGGCAAGCTGCCCGGGTGAGCGAGGTCATCCTTGAAACCGACCGGCTAATCCTGCGTCCGCACCGGACTGAGGATTTCCCCGATGTGGCCGCGCTTTGGGGTGATCCCGAGGTGGTGAAATACATCGGCGGCGTTCCCTCTGACCCAGAAGCCTCGTGGGCGCGGCTCTTGCGGAACATGGGGCACTGGCAGGCGATGGGCTTTGGCTATTGGGCGGTCACGGATCTCACCGATGGCCGGTTCCTGGGCGAGGTCGGGTTTTCCGATTTCAAACGCGACATCGTTCCGCCGTTGAACGGTGTGCCCGAGGCAGGATGGGTGCTGGCGCCCCACGCCCATGGGCGGGGTATCGCGACCGAGGCGGTGCGCTCTATCCACGACTGGGCGGATCGCTGTATGGACTGGCCAGAAACGGTCTGCCTGTTCGATCCCGCGCACCTTGTATCGCAGAATGTTGCCCGGAAACTGGGTTACGAGATCCGCGAGCAGAAGGCTGTGTATCAGGGCAATCCCACCATCGTGATGGCCCGGGAGGCCCACAGCTGATCTGTTCCTGAGATTGGGCGCGCAGGGAGCCGCAGAAACAACAACGCCCCGCCAAAGGCGGGGCGCCGGGCCCAACGGGCAGAGGGTCACCAGACCCGATAACGGGCGGGAGGCTTACCCCTCCTTTTTCTGGATTTCCACGCTGTGCGGGTAGGGGATCGAAATGCCTTCGGCGTCAAAGGCTTCCTTCACCGCCTGGGTCATGGCGAATTTCAGCTCCCAGTAATCCGATGCCTTGCACCACAGGCGCGCGGTCAGATCGACCGAGCTGTCACCAAGGTTGGTCACGCGAACCCAGGGTTCGGGATCAGTCATGACCCGTGCATCGGCGGCAGCCTGTCGTAGAATGATCGCCTTGGCCTTGTCGGCGCTGTCGCCATAATCGATGCCAAAGACCAGGTCCACTCGGCGGGTGTCATGGGCCGAGAAGTTGGTGATGATCGATCCCCAGGCCTGACCATTGGGGATGATGATCTGCACGTTGTCCGCGGTGGCCAGTTCGGTCACAAAAAGGTTCAGATCCTTGACCGTCCCGGCGGTGCCGCCGATGTCGACGTATTGACCCAGCTTGTAAGGACGGAACAGGATCAGCATGAAACCGGCTGCCAGATCGCTCAGCGTGCCTTGCAGAGCCAGACCGATGGCCAGCGTGGCAGCGCCCAGCATGGCGACAAGACTGGTGGCTTCGATGCCGAAGATGCCGAGAACCGCAACCAGCACCACAGCCAGCAGCGCCCAACGGATCATGCTGGCGGCAAAATTGCCTAGCGTCGGATCGATCTGAGGGGTCTTGTTAATGCGGCGGCGCACCATGTTGCTGATCATTCCCGCTGCCACCCAGCCAAGGACAAGAACAACAAGCGCCTTGGCAGCGCTCAGTGCCAGCGGCCAGAGGGCTCCGGCCTGTTCAATCATCTCTTCCATACCAATAGGTCCTCTTTCAATCCTGTCATCCGGCGCGGACCTGCTTTGGTCGACGTCGGATTCTCCGACTCAGCCTTATTGTTACTATCAAGATTGTTTGAATTGACAGGGAATTTCTTGGCCACGTTTGCATTTAGCAACTCGGCACAGGGTCGCCTGGCTGGTGGTGGCGGAATACGGGAAGACAAAAATCCCCGCCAGTGCGCAGGCGCTGGCGGGGAGGAGGTAGCAGGGTAATCCGTAATGATCAGTCAGGTTCGCGGACCGGAACTCAGGATTTGATCGCCAGTGCTGGGGAAACGACATCGATCCCCAGCGCCTTGCCGACGGCATAGTAGGTCAGCTGCCCCGCATGGACGTTCAGCCCGTTCAGAAGATGCGGATCATCGGCGCAGGCCTGTTTCCAGCCTTTGTCCGCCAATGCCAGCAGGAAGGGGAGGGTTGCATTGCCCAGAGCCTGGGTCGAGGTGCGGGCAACGGCGCCTGGCATGTTCGCTACGCAGTAATGCATCACGCCATCGACCTCGTAGATCGGGTCGGCGTGGGTGGTGGCTTTCGAGGTTTCGAAACAGCCCCCCTGATCGATCGCGACATCGACCAGGACAGCCCCCGGCTTCATCTCGCTGAGTTGCGCGCGGGAGACCAGTTTCGGTGCCGCTGCGCCGGGCACCAGCACTGCGCCAACAACCAGATCGGCCTCGCGGACGAGTTCGGCGGTGGCGGCAGCGGTGGAATAGCGGGTGCGGAAGTCTCGACCAAATACATCATCGAGGTATTTCAGGCGATGCAGGGAGCGGTCCAGAACGGTGACATCGCCGCCCATGCCCGAGGCGATGCGGGCCGCATGGGTGCCGACCACACCACCGCCGATCACCACCACCTTTGCCGGAGGGACGCCGGGTACGCCGCCCATCAGGACGCCGCGGCCGCCATTTGCTTTTTGCAGGGTCCATGCACCGACCTGCGGTGCCAGCCGCCCGGCCACTTCGGACATCGGCGCCAGCAGCGGCAGGCCACCAAAGCTGTCGGTGACGGTTTCATAAGCAATCGCGGTGCAGCCTGAGGCAAGGAGGTCGCGGGTCTGTTCGGGGTCGGGGGCCAGGTGCAGGTAGGTGAACAGCAACTGTCCTTCGCGCAGCATCTTGCGCTCACCGGCTTGCGGTTCCTTGACCTTGACGATCATGTCTGCGGTGGCAAAGATTTCTTCGGCCGTCTCCAGCAGCGTCGCACCGGCGGCGGCATAGTCGGCATCGGTGTATCCGGCACCGGCCCCGGCGCCGGTCTGGATGAAAACGTCATGGCCATGTGCGATGGCTTCGTGGGCCGCGTCGGGGGTCATGCCGACGCGAAATTCCTGCGGTTTGATTTCAGTCGGGCATCCGATTTTCATGTAGCTTCCTCCCTGCTATACTTGAACTCTAGGTTCGCGCCTGGGAAATGTGCTGCTTTTTTGGGCGAAATAAAAAGATGCGTGTCGAAGATTATTCGAATAGATGCGGGATATGAGCAAAGTACTACGTAATTATGTCTCTTGATTCGACGGATCGTCGTATTCTGGAGGTCCTGCAACGGCAGGGCCGCATTTCCAACGCGGATCTGAGCGAGCGGGTAAACCTCTCTGCGTCTGCTTGCCACCGCCGGGTGCAGCGTTTGGAGGCTGAAGGCTATATCAAGGGTTACGTCGCCCTGCTGGACGCGCGCAAGCTGAGCGTTCCAACAACCGTCTTCGTGGAGATTACCCTGCAGGGGCAGGCGGATGAGCTGTTGGATGCTTTTGAACGTGCGGTGGCGCGGATCCCGGATGTGCTGGAGTGCCACCTGATGGCAGGATCGGCGGATTATATCCTGAAGGTCGTGGCCGAAAATACCGATGATTTTGCCCGCATCCATCGCCAGCATCTGACCCGGCTTCCGGGGGTGGCGCAGATGCAATCGAGTTTCGCTCTGCGCACGGTGTTCAAGACAACGGCGCTGCCCGTCTGAGCTTTCTCTTCGTAGCGCTCCCGCCCGTCGGCGGTCTTTAGAAAAAGACCTCCTCCTGTTGAGCGTGGCAGCGCGCGGGCGCGCTGCCACGCCCAAAGCTGCCAAGGGGTGCGGACGCAGTCGGCGCCCCTGTGGGCGCGGGAGGGCCTCTTGCTTGGCTGTTTTGGCCGGACAGCTGGGTGCTTTGAATGCAGATCGGCGCGTAGAAGGCTTATTTGTCTTACATTTCGCTCCTGCTTCTGGTTCAACAGGAGGACGAGGGAAAGACGGGGGAGCAGATCATGCAGTTCGACTACATCATCGTGGGTGCCGGCAGTGCGGGTTGCGTTCTGGCCAAGCGGCTGAGCGAAGCAGGCAAACGGGTGCTGCTGTTGGAAGCGGGCGGGCGTGACAATTATCACTGGGTGCATATCCCGATGGGGTATCTCTACTGTATCAACAACCCGCGCACCGACTGGATGTATCGCACAGAGGCCGACCCGGGGCTGAATGGTCGGGCGCTGATCTATCCGCGCGGCAAGGTGCTGGGAGGCTGCTCGTCCATCAACGGCATGCTGTATCTGCGTGGGCAGGCAGCGGATTATGATGGTTGGCGCCAGCGCGGCCTCGCGGGCTGGGGCTGGGACGATGTGCTGCCCTATTTCAAGAAATCCGAGGATTACGTCGAAGGCCCATCCGAGATGCATGGCGCGGGCGGCGAATGGCGGGTCGAAAACCAGCGCCTGCACTGGGATGTGCTGGATGACTGGATGGAGGCCGCCGCGGCCTGGGGCCTGCCCAAGGTCACGGATTTCAACACCGGCAACAACGAAGGCGTCGGCTATTTCCGGGTCAATCAGCGTGCGGGCTGGCGGATGAACACCGCCAAGGCATTCCTGCGTACGGCGACGGGGCAGGGGCTGAAGGTGGAAACCCAGGCCCATACCCGCCGCATCTTGATCGAAGAGGGCCGCGCGACGGGCGTCGAGTATCAAAAGGGCGGCGAGGTGCATGTCGCCCATGCCGCCGCCGAGGTGATCCTGTCAGCAGGGGCGATCAACAGCCCACAGATCCTGCAGCTGTCCGGGCTGGGGCCGGGCGCCTTGCTGCAGCAGCACGGGATCGAGGTTCTGCGGGACATGCCGCAGGTCGGTGCAAATCTGCAGGATCATTTGCAGCTGCGCTGCGCCTGGCGGCTTGAGGGGGCGCATACGCTCAACACGCTGGCGAATTCCATGATCGGCAAAACCAAAATCGGTCTGGAATACGCGCTGAAACGCTCTGGTCCGATGTCGATGGCGCCAAGCCAGCTGGGCGCATTCTCCCGCTCACGCCCGGATCTGGAAACGCCCGATCTGGAGTATCACGTGCAGCCGCTGACGCTGGAGGCGTTCGGCAAGCCTCTGCATGATTTCCCGGGGCTGACTGCCAGCGTCTGCAACCTGCGCCCCGAAAGCCGGGGACGGGTCGAGATCGCCTCGGCCGATCCAATGGCCGCGCCGAGTATCCAGCCGAACTACCTGTCTACAGAAGGCGACCGTCAGGTGGCCGTGGCGGCGATCCGGCAGGCGCGGGCGATCATGGGGCAGGCCAAGATGCAGGCCTACAGCCCCGAGGAGATCAAGCCGGGGATCGCATCTGATAACGAGGCCGATCTGATGCAGGCCGCCGGGGATATCGGTACGACGATCTTCCACCCCACCTGCACCGTGCATATGGGCAGCGACGAACGCGCGCCGCTGGACCCCGAATTGCGCTTGCGCGGGGTATCGGGGCTGCGGGTGGTGGATGCCAGCGTGATGCCCACGATCACCAGCGGCAACACCAATGCGCCGACAATCATGATCGCGGAAAAGGCATCTGACATGATCATTGCAGCTGCGCGCGGCTGAATTTGGCAGAAAGCCGGAAGCCGGTGCTTTTGCGCTTGCACCCGGTCGGGATTTTCGTTTGCCTTTGACCCGGGCGCATTAACGCCCTTTGTGACAGTTCCGGTCAGGCCGGACCGGAACTGCCTATTTCAGGCCATTCGGGCAGCGGGTGCTGCTGTGACATCAAACAATCACATCCGTGCGTTAGAGCGGCCGAAACAGACGAGTAACAACAAGGAGCCGCGCCGTGACCAGCGATACAACCCCTGATTCATTTGACTGGCTGGATGCCGAGCTTCAGGACACGCTGGACGAGGATTTCGAGATTGAATTTGCCGAGCCCATGCTGTCGATGGAGCTGCGCAAGATCTACCGCTCGCAGCATCCCGAAATGCTGGATCGCAAGGTCTATTTCAGAAACCTGTTGCGGCTGCAGGCGGAATTGATCCGGCTTCAGGATTGGGTGCAGCACAGCGGCGCCAAGGTGTGCATCCTGTTCGAAGGGCGCGACAGCGCTGGCAAGGGCGGAGTGATCAAGCGGATCACCCAGCGTCTGAACCCGCGTGTTGCCCGCGTCGTGGCCCTGCCCGCACCGTCGCGCCGAGAGCAGAGCCAATGGTATTTCCAGCGCTACGTGCCGCATCTGCCGGCTGCGGGGGAAATCGTGCTGTTTGACCGGTCCTGGTACAACCGCGCCGGGGTTGAACGGGTAATGGGCTTTGCCAGTGAGGATCAGGTCGAACAGTTCTTTCAGGACGTTCCAGAATTTGAACGGATGCTGGTGCGGTCGGGGATCATCCTGCTGAAATACTGGTTCTCGATTACGGATGAGGAACAGCAGCTGCGGTTCATGATGCGGATCCATGATCCGATGAAGCAGTGGAAGCTGTCGCCGATGGATCTGGAAAGCCGTATCCGCTGGGAACAATATACCAAGGCAAAGGAGGATATGTTCGAGCGCACCAATATCCCCGAAGCGCCCTGGTATATCGTCGAGGGCAACGACAAGAAGCGCGAGCGTCTGAACTGCATCGAGCACCTGCTGACCAAAGTGCCCTATGAAGAGGTGCCGCAGGAGAAGGTGTCCTTGCCGGACCGGGAATATAATCCCGACTATGAACGCAGGGTTCTGCCGGACGAGCTGTACGTGCCAAAGATCTACTGAGCGACCTCTGTGCAAAGACGGATGGGGGTGGCCCTCCCGCCGGTTCCGGCACAGCCTGCGGACTGTGCTGCCGCCGTTGGGCGCGGCGCCGCGCCGGGGCGCGGCGTGCGCCTGTTTCAGGCTGCCTGCCTCAAGGCCGTTGTGATCTTTATTCGGGCGTGTCCGCCTGATCTGCCATATTGTCGAGAAACCGTTGCAGATACCCGGTGAAGGCGGTGAGCTCCTCGGGGGAGAAACCTTTGAGCAGGTCGCGCTGCCGCTCCAGCGCGCGCGGCAACATCTGGGCGTGCAGGGCATGCCCCGCCTCGGTCAGGAACCAGGATTTGCGCCGCTCATCTCCGCCCCGTACCTCGGCCCGGACGAGACCGGTCTTTTCCATGCGCTGCAGTGCGCGGCTGACGGCGGCCTTGTCGATACCGGTGAGGTTCGCAGCCTGACCGACGGAACAGCCCGGATCGCGCGTCAGCACGACCAGCATGCGCCAGTCCATGACACCGATGCCGAATTCCTTTTGGTAGGCGCGCGCAGCGTTCCGGGTCAGCCGGTTGCCTGCGAATGTCACCGTGACCACCGGGTTGCGGCTGTAGTCCAGTGTCGGGGCGGCGGGGCTGTCCTCACTGCCATCCGGCAGGATCAGGAACAGATCGTCGGGTAAATCGCTCATCCGGGCAGCTTAGGTCAGGCGAGTTGACAAGACAACGGTTGCCGCGCAGTCTTCCCTGAAGCTGACAATCGGGGGGAGGGGCTGCGATGGAAAGGCCAGTTTACAACATCGATCCGCAGGCGTTTTGGCAGGATCCCTATCCGGATCTGGCCCGTATGCGCGCCGAGGCGCCGGTGGCCTATGTGCCACAACTGGATGCGGTTCTGATCACCCGCCGTGACGATATTTTCCGGGAGGAAAAGCGGATCGAGGTGTTTTCCTCGGACCAGCCTGAGGGGCTGATGACCCAGCTGATGGGGCGGAACATGATGCGCAAGGACGGCGCCGCCCATATGGGAGAGCGCAAGGCGATCTTTCCGGCGGTCTCTCCCAAGACGGTGAAACAGCATTGGCTGACGCAGTTCCGTTCCGCGACGGCGCGGATACTTGACGACCTGGCGCCCCGGGGGGGCTGCGATCTGGTGCGTGACTTCGCCATGCCAGTCTCGGCAGAGGCGCTGAAGGCAGTCACCGGTCTGACCCGCATGCGCGCCGAAGAGATGGACGCGGTGAGCCAGGGCATGATCGATGGCTGTGCCAATTATGCAGGTGATCCGGAGGTTGAAGCGCGCTGCAATGACAGCACCCGGCTGATCGACCAGCACATTACCGAGATGTGGCGGAGTGATTCTGGCGCGGATGACTATTCCCTGTTGCGGGTTCAACAGGCTGCGGGCCTGCCGGAGGATCAGATCAGGGCCAATATCAAGCTGGCGATCTCCGGCGGGCAGAACGAGCCACGCGATGCGATTGCCGGGACCGTCTGGGCCTTGCTGCGCCATCCGGAGCAACTGGAAGATGTCCGCGCGGGCCGTGCCAGCTGGCTGAAGGCGTTCGAGGAATATGCCCGCTGGATGTCCCCCATCGGAATGTCACCGCGCCGGGTGGCGCAGCCTTATGTCCTGCACGAGGTGGCGCTGAAGCCTGAGGACCGGGTGTTTCTGATGTTCGGTTCTGGGAACCGGGACGAGCAGGTGTTTGCACGCCCCGATGCCTTTGACATCCATCAGGATATCAGCGCGGCCATTTCATTTGGCGCCGGTCCACATTTTTGCGCCGGGGCCTGGATATCAAGGGCGCTGATCGCCGAAGCGGCGCTACCGATGCTGTTTGAGCGGCTGCCGGATCTATCCCTTGCGGGGGAGGCACGGTTCGGCGGATGGGCTTTCCGCGGTCCGCTTGAAATGCCGGTGACCTGGGACAAAGGGGAGAGGAGCCGGTAAGTGCGGAGAGCGTCGGGAGGCAGGCACAGATCAGACCAATAAGGGGCTCAAGAGGAAGTCACCCGGAGGGGCAGGCGCCTTGGTGCAGGGAGCAAGGCTATCGCCAGGTTTGGGGGGGAGCGATGTGCCTCCTCCGGGAAATGCCGACCGTTCCAACTTCGGCAACAGGGCCGTCCGCCTTGGGAAACGTGAGGTTTCGGTGCCCTGCTACTAATGATAGCAAAGATGGACTTCGAATACACGTATAAGTTTAACTATTTAGCCGCAGAACCGATATTCCGCCGTAAAATATGTATCTTAGAAACGACAAACCCCCGGGGCGGGCCACGGGGGTCGTCAAAAGCGTCCAGAAAAAACCGGAGGAAGATCTTAGAGGAGACCTTCGCGCTGTGCTTTCTTACGTGCCAGTTTACGGGCACGACGAATCGCTTCAGCTTTCTCGCGCGCTTTTTTCTCGGAGGGTTTCTCGAAATGTTGCTTGAGCTTCATTTCGCGGAACACGCCTTCGCGCTGCAGCTTTTTCTTCAGGGCACGGAGCGCCTGATCGACATTGTTGTCACGAACACTAACCTGCATGTGGTTTTCACCACCTTTCTAAGTTGGGTTGCAAGGATTTGCAGGAGGTGGCCGTATAGCAAAGCCGGTCTAACTTGTCTAGTACTGAGCAAAAGGGCAGATCGCGCAGCGACGCAGGCCCTTAAAGGCGCATTTGTTGACGAGGAGATGCATCATGACTGAGCAAACAGCCACAGAGCAACTGGCCGCCGACACCGGATCGATCGACGCGCTTCTGGATGCGGCGCTCATTCATGTCGCCTTTGACGGCTGGACCGAAGCCACCTTTGCTGCTGCAGTCGAGGATTGCGGTATGGACCCGGTTCTGGCACGCGCCCTGTGTCCGCGCGGGGCAGTGGATCTGGCGCTGGCCTATCACCGGCGCGGCGATGCGCAGATGCTGGAACGGTTGAAGACGGCGGATCTGACGGGGCTGCGGTTCCGGGACAAGATCGCCGCCGCCGTCCGTTTCCGCCTTGAAGCCTCTGACGACAAGGAAGCGGTGCGCCGGGGCGTGACGCTGTTCTCGCTGCCGGTCTATGCCGCCGACGGGGCCAAGGCGATCTGGGGCACGGTGGATGCGATCTGGACCGCGCTGGGCGATACCTCCGAAGATATCAATTGGTACAGCAAACGGGCCACGTTGTCCGGGGTTTATTCCTCGACCGTTTTGTTCTGGCTGGGGGACGACAGCCCGGGCCATCAGGCCACATGGGACTTTCTGGATCGGCGCATCGACAACGTGATGCAGTTCGAAAAGCTGAAGGCCGATGTGCAGAAGAACCCTTTGCTGAAGCCCCTTCTGGCCGGCCCGTCCTGGCTGGCGGATCAGATCCGGCGCCCGTCGACACCCACGGATCTGCCAGGCCGTAGGACTGGCCGCTGATCAAACGCCACGTCCATTCGCCGTTTCAGTACATCCGGACGCAATGCAAACCACCTGCCGGGGTTTGTGCCCCGCACCCAAGGTGATATTCAAAGCGTTAAAACGCACCACGCAAGGGAAAGGATCTTTGCATGACGGAGACATTGCCGGAAACGATGCGCGCGATTGAAATCTCGCAACCCGGAGGCCCCGAGGTTCTGACGCTGACAGACCGGCCCGTTCCGCAGCCAGGCCATGGCCAGCTGCTGCTGAAGGTCGCCTATGCGGGCGTCAACCGGCCGGACGCGTTGCAGCGTGCGGGGGCCTATGATCCGCCTGCCGGTGCCAGCGATCTGCCGGGGCTCGAGGCTTCGGGCGAGGTGGTCGCCATCGGTGCGGGCGTCACCGAATACGCGGTGGGGGACAAGGTCTGTGGCTTGCTGCCCGGCGGTGGCTATGCCGAATACGTGGTCACACCGGCCGCCCATTGTCTGCCCATTCCCAAGGGCATGTCGCTGAAACGCGCGGCCTGCCTGCCGGAAACCTGTTTCACGGTCTGGTCAAACGTCTTTACCCGGGGAGGGCTGAAGGCGGGCGAACGTTTTCTGGTGCACGGCGGCTCATCCGGGATCGGAACGACAGCGATTCAGCTGGCCTCGGCCTTGGGCGCGCGGGTGTTCACCACCGCCGGGTCCGATGCCAAATGTCAGGCCTGTCTCGATCTGGGGGCCGAGCGTGCGATCAACTACCGCGACGAGGATTTCGTGAAAGTTCTTCGCGCTGAGGGCGGCGCCGATCTCATCCTCGACATGGTGGGCGGCGACTATATTCCTCGCAATATCAGGGCGCTGGCCGATGATGGCCGTCTGGTACATATCGCCTTTCTCTCTGGCCCCAAGGCCGAGCTGAACTTTGCCCAGATCATGGCGCGCCGCCTGACGGTGACGGGATCGACCCTGCGCCCGCAAAGCGATCTGGCTAAGGCCCGCATTGCGCAGGACCTGGCCGAGGCGGTCTGGCCGCTGGTCGAGGCAGGCAAGATGGCGCCGGTGATGGACAGCGAATTTGCGCTGGAGGAGGCGGCAGCCGCACACGCGCGGATGGAAAGTTCCGGCCATATTGGCAAGATCGTTCTGAAGGTGGGCTAAGGCCGCTTGCCTGCACGCAAGAAGGGCCGACAGTTGCGTCGGCCCTTTTCTGTGTGCTTCGCTCTATTTCACCGCGCGCCGGTACAGGTGCCAGGTGGCGTGCCCCAGCACCGGCACCACGATGATCAGCCCGGCCAGGAACGGGATCGCACCGATTACCAGCATGCTGCCGACGATCACGCCCCAGGTAATGCAGATCACCGGGTTCTTGCGCAGCACCTTGATCGAGGTGGCCACCGCCACCGGCAGGCCCACGTGGCGGTCCAGCAGCAGCGGGAAAGAGACCAGGCTCATCGCCAGCGCGGCAAAGGCAAAGACGGCCCCTAACGCGCCGCCTGCAATTGCCATGATCCAGCCTTCGCGGGTGGTCACTACAGCGGTGGCGAAGCCGAGCATCGAGGTCGGCGGCTCTGGTCCCAGGGTGCGGATATAGATCATGTCCGCCGCGACCAACCAGATGATGAACAGTGCTGCCAGATAAAAACCCAGCACCAGAATGGCGCCGAAGGCAGGCGAGCGGATAACACCAAAGGCATCCATCCAGCGCGGCTTAAACCCGGCTTCGCGGCGCGAGGACATTTCATACAGCCCGACCGCCGCAACAGGCCCGAGGATCGCAAACCCCATGATCATTGGCACGATCAGCGGCAGCAGATTCATCGACAGGCTCATCACGATCAACGCGATGCCAATCACCGGATAGAACAGCACCAGGAACATCGCATCGCTGCGGCAGGCGGCAAAATCTTCAAGACCTGCGGCCAGTGATTGGATAAGGTCGTCCATCGAAAGCCTGCGCGCCTGAGGCAGCTCCGTGACGTCGCTGCTGCCCATTTCTCCCACCGTCTTGCCGAAATGCTGTCCGGTGGTTTCTGCCCCCTGCAAGAGCCAACTGAGCGGATTACCGATTGTCTTTGCCATGCGCTTGTTCCTCCTCTTCCTCCTCGCGGATTTAAATGGAAGTGCCGTTTAGGCAGGGCCGTGCGCGGCACGTGGAACAATACTAGCACAAAATCGGCCAAAATGCGCTGCACAAGCCAATCAATGTCGCGTGAGGGAAAGCTGCCCAGTGGCGCCTGCCTCCTCTTTTCGCGGCCAAGCCGCCTGTCGGGCGGTGTGGCAGGGGGAGTTTGGGGAGATGGAGGAGGAAGCCAAGCCTCCATAAGGTTCAGCGCACCGGGGCAAATAGTGCATCCTTCAGAGTGCAGTCGCGGATCACGTCCCGGCCGCAGGGCACCGGATCAAGGCTGCGCGACAGGCAGATGCGGGCCTCTTGGATGTGACCATCGCGGCAGGTGATGGTCAGGCTGTCCCGGCTCAGCTGTGGATTTTCCTTCAGAAAGGCTTCCTCGACCAGCGATGCGGGCAGTTTCACCAGTTTGTCCAGCTTGCGGAAGATAGCCGGACGGGTGATCTGTCCATAAGCCTCGCGCGAGAGGGAAAAATACTGGGCAGGGGACAGGCCGGAACAGCTGCCGTGTTTCTTCCATTGATGCCAAGCCAGGCCCGGAGACCCCATGATATCGGCCATCTCGGCGGTCTGGCGGCGGCTTGGCGGGGCCTCGGCGGTGTTGCAGAAATCCGGCCAGCCCCGGTGATACTGCGGCCACAGCCCATGCAGGGTCCAGCCGTGATCATGGCGGCTGTCGCATTGAGCCGATCCCCTGGCATCGCCTTCGATGGCGCACCAGTTCGGTGACCAGCTGAGGCTGAGGACGTAGTAATCGAATTCGCCCGCGACCTCCCGCGACCGGTCGCTGTCGGCGTAACCGGGCAGCGACGCCAGCCCGGAAATCACGGTTGCAATTGCCAGCAAGAACCTGCGCATCGCCTCTTTCCTTATGAAAACAAGGCGACTATATAGGACTGAAGTTCCCCGACAACGGAAACCCGCCCCAGACCTCGGGGCAGCCTAATTCAGGCGACGGGAAAGATGTACGTAGATGTTCGTGGGGCAAACGTGTTTTAAGGAGATAAGCGCATGGCAAAACCGTTGATGACCAAAGCGACCGCCGTGTGGCTGGTGGACAATACCACGATCAGCTTCAAGCAGATCGCCGATTTCGTTGGCATGCACGAGCTGGAGATCCAGGGCATTGCCGACGGTGACGTCGCCGCCGGCGTCAAAGGCTTTGATCCGGTTGCAAACAACCAGCTGACGCAGGATGAGATCGACAAGGCCGAGGCCAATCCGCTGCACAAGCTGAAGCTCAAGTTCAACCCGGCCGCTGCTGGCGAGGAAAAACGCCGCGGACCGCGCTACACACCGCTGTCCAAGCGTCAGGACCGTCCGAACTCGATCCTGTGGCTGGTGAAGTTCCACCCGGAACTCTCCGATGGTCAGATCGCCAAACTGGTAGGCACCACCAAGCCGACGATCCAGTCGATCCGCGAGCGGACCCACTGGAACATTGCCAACATGCAGCCGATCGACCCGGTTGCGCTGGGCCTGTGCAAACAGTCCGAACTGGACTCTGCCGTGCAAAAAGCCGCCGCAAAACGGGCTGCCGAAGGCGGCGTGATGAGCGACGACGAACGCCGCAAGCTGGTGTCGACCGAGCAATCGCTGGAGATGGATGCCGAGCCGAAGATCCCCTCGGCCATCGAAGGGCTGGAAACCTTCACTCTGGGTGGTGGCTCTGCCGAAAGCACCCCGTCCGAAGAGCCGCTGCCCGATGCGGACAGCTTCTTCAACCTGCCCTCGGGCGGTGATGAGGACGACGAGGACGAAGACGGAACCGATCCCCGCTTCTGAAGCGTTCAGACATCAGGGCCGACACGGTCCAACGAATAGGAAAGCCACGTCCGGATCCGGGCGTGGTTTTTTCTTTGTGGCGGTCCTACCAGGCGTCGGCGTAGCGGGGGCCGGGGGGCGCGTGGCCTGCGCTCTCCAACGCGCGGTGCAGCGCGGCGCGGGTCTCTGCCGGGTCGATGACCGCGTCGAATTCCAGCAGGCTGGCAGCATTCAGTGCCTTTCCGCGCTCATACAGGGCATCGACGAGGCGTTGATATTCCGCTTCCCGCTCTGCCGGGTCCTCAATCGCGTTCAGATGGTCGCGGTGGCCCAGCCTGACTGCGCCCTCCAACCCCATGGCGCCGACCTCTCCGGTGGGCCAGGCACAGCAGAAATGCGGACGATCCAACCCGCCGCCCGCCATCGCCATCGCGCCCAGACCATAGGCCTTGCGCAGGATTAGCGTCACCAGCGGTTGGCTGAAATGGGCTCCGGCCAGAAACAGCCGCGAGATATGCGCCACCTGTCCGGTTTTCTCGACCTCGGGGCCGACCATGAAGCCGGGCGTGTCGCATAGGGTGACGACGGGCAGGCCCCAGGCATCACACAGCTGCAGGAAACGCGCGCCCTTGTCACCGGCCTCGGCATCGATGGCGCCGCCAAGGTGCAGCGGGTTGTTCGCCAGCAGCCCCACCGCGCGACCTCTGATCCGGGCAAAGCCGGTGATCATGCCCGCGCCAAACCCGCGGCGCAGCTCCTGAAACGTGTCACTGTCGGCCAGCCCGTCGATGGCTGCGCGCATGTCATAGGCGCGGGTGCGGTCCACAGGCACGACATTGCGCAGGTCCGGGGTTTCCTCTGGGTCATCGGCGGGTGGTGTCTGTGCGGCCTCAAGGCCCAGCAGCCGTTTCGCAGCCACCACAGCCTCGGCTTCGTCTTCGGTCAGAATATCGATCAGCCCGGTGCCTGCCTGCACGTCACTGGGGCCGATCTCCTTCGGGGCGACGACACCCAGCCCGCCGCCTTCTATCATCGCCGGGCCGCCCATGCCGATCCAGCTATTGCGGGTGGCGATCCGGAGGTCGCAGACCCCGTAAAGGGCCGCGTTTCCGGCGAAACAATAGCCCGACACGATGCCGATTTTCGGCCCTTTGTAGGCGGCGAAATGGCGGAAGGAGGTGACATTCAACCAAGCGGCCATGATCAGGGCGGTGTCGCCGTCGTTGGGTCTTCCGCCGCCGCCTTCGGCAAAGAGGACGATGGGCAGCCGGTCGCGGCTGGCGACCTCGATCAGGCGGTCCATCTTACGGTGGTGGTTGAAACCCTGTGTGCCTGCCAGAACCATGTAATCTACCGCCATGGCAGCCACCGTACGCCCAGAAACCGTGCCGATTCCGCAGATGATACCGTCGCCCTGCGTGCGCGCCTGCAGATCGGGCAGCGCCCGCTTGCCGCGTTGGGCCGCCACAGCAAGGGCGCCATATTCGGTGAAACTGCCCGCATCGAACAGATCGTTGATGTTCTCCCTTGCGGTGCGGCCTCCCAGCGCGTGACGTTTGGCGACGGCCTCGGGACGGGCGGCATCGTCCAGCAGCGCCATGCGGGCCGCATATTCCTCCAGATCAGGACGGGCGGTATCGTCGGTTGCGACCTCCTCAACGGACACGCTGCCGGGTTCCAATGTAATCAGCGTTTCACCGCCCTGCAACTCTTGTCCGGCGGTCACATG
The DNA here is from genome assembly GCF_041008815.1 of Pseudophaeobacter sp. A-200-2. Classification (NCBI taxonomy): domain Bacteria; kingdom Pseudomonadati; phylum Pseudomonadota; class Alphaproteobacteria; order Rhodobacterales; family Roseobacteraceae; genus Pseudophaeobacter; species Pseudophaeobacter sp. A-200-2. The sequence continues at coordinate 97,577 of NZ_JAXGFU010000007.1, forward strand.
AACGGCAGTGACAATCCCGCTCTGCTCGGCGCGGATTTCATGGCGCATTTTCATCAGTTCGGTGGCCAGCAACACCGTGCCTGCGGCCACTTCCTGACCCGGAGCGACATGGACTTCGGCGACGATTGCGGCGCTTTCGGCCTTTATGAGTGTCACCAGTACCCCTCCCTGATCGCTGATGTTGTTCTCAGTCAAGCGTTCGCCGGGGGCAGCTGTCAATTTGACCGTGGGGTCACTTTTCCGGATCAGGGCTGGGGCGGGACACAGAAGGTTGTTATCTACCCGCGACTTGGGGGTTTTCGTGCCGACCTCTTGCGGCTAGCGTTGCGCAAAATCGACTGGAGAGATCATCATGAGCCAATATGCAGGAATGACGCAGACCGAAACCGGTGCAGGGGTGCTGTGCGATCTGCGCAGCGACACGGTCACCCGCCCCGACGACGCGATGCGTCAGGCCATGGCGGCGGCCGAGGTGGGCGATGATGTCTATGGCGAGGATCCGCAGGTCAACCAGTTGGAGGCCACCCTGGCCGAGCGTCTGGGCAAGGAAGCGGGCCTGTTCCTGCCCACCGGCACCCAGAGCAACCTGACCGCGCTCCTGTCCCATTGCGGGCGTGGAGAGGAAATCATCACCGGCCGCGACTACCACGTCTTCAAATACGAGGCGGCCGGCGCTTCGGTGCTGGGCGGCAGCGCGCTCTACCCGCTGGAGGTGCAGCCCGGCGGTGGACTTGATCCCGCAGCGATCGCGGCAGCGGTCAAACCGGATGATTCCCATATGCCGATCAGCCGCCTGCTGTCCTTGGAGAACACCCACAACGGACAGGCCATTTCGCTGGAGGACATGCGCGCGATGACCGATGCGGGCCGGGCTGCGGGCCTGTCGCTGCATCTGGACGGGGCGCGTTTTTTCAACGCTATCACCGAGCTGGGCTGCTCTGCACCGCATCTGGCGGTTCTGTTCGATACCGTGTCGATCTGCCTGTCCAAGGGGTTGGGCACGCCTGCGGGATCGGTTCTGGTCGGTCCGTCCGATCTGATTGCCCGCGCCCGGCGCTGGCGCAAGATGCTGGGCGGCGGCATGCGCCAGTCCGGGGTGTTGGCTGCGGCAGGTCTGATGGCGCTGGAGCAGAACGTCGACCGTCTGTCAGAGGATCACGCCCGGGCCGCTACGCTGGCAGATGCCTTGCGCGCTCTGGGCGCGGGAGAAGTCACGCAAGCCACGAACATGGTGTTCTTCACCCCGGCAGAGGTGCAGAACGCAGCCCTGCAGGCGCATCTGGCCAAGGCGGGCGTGGTGATTGGGGCAGGGGACAGCGGCCCGATCCGGCTGGTGCTGCACAAGGATGTCACCGATGAGGGCCTCAACGGCGCGATTGCCGCGTTCCAGGCCTTCTTCAGCTAAGGCGTTTCGCGACGGGTTATCCGTTGCACAAACGGGATCAGGGTAAATGCGATTTGCCCTGCCAACCCGATCGCCCCGGCAGGGGTGGCCCAGTGGCTGAAGTAGCTGCTGGGGCGCGCGCCCATCAGGTTGGTGGCGAGTACATATTCCGCGACCATCAGCAGCCCGAAGGCCCAGATCCCCATCCACAGGCGCGCGGCGGCAGGATGCAGATCCTTGCGATTCCGGGTCAGGTGCCGGGCGATCAGCCAGCTGAGGGTGAGCATGATGGGCAGTTCAAGGCAGACCGCCCAGAGTTCATCCATCAGGGGCAGCAGCACGAAGATCCGCAGGCTGCCCAGAACAAATCCGCAGAAGAACACGGCCGCAAAATAAAATATGGCGGCTCTCAGAACCGGGCGGTGCAGGGCGGTTGGCATGGCTGTCCTTCCCCTCTCACCGTCAGAGTTCCTTGCGGGCCTTCAGCGCGGCGCTGATGGTGCCGTCGTCGAGGTAATCCAGCTCGCCGCCGATCGGAACACCCTGCGCCAGTGAGGTAAGTTTGACCTGACCGCTCAGCTGGTCGGCGATGTAATGGGCCGTGGTCTGCCCGTCGATGGTGGCATTCAGCGCCAGGATCACCTCGCTCACCGCTTCGCTGCCGACCCGGTCGACCAGGCGGGGAATGCGCAGATCCTCGGGGCCGATGGCGTCCAGCGCCGAGAGGGTGCCGCCGAGTACGTGATAGCGCCCCTTGAAAACGCCTGCGCGCTCCATCGCCCAGAGATCCGAGACGCTTTCGACGACGCAGATCTCGCCATTGGCGCGGGCCTCACTGTCGCAGATCTCGCAGATGTCCTCGGTCCCCACGTTGCCGCAGTTGAGGCATTCGCGGGCGGTGGTGGCGACGCGGGTCATCATGTCCGACAGCGGTGTCAGCAAAAGCGCGCGTTTGCGGATCAGGTGCAACACTGCCCGCCGGGCCGAACGCGGCCCCATGCCGGGCAGTTTTGCCATCAGATCGATGAGGGTTTCGATGTCGCTGGTAGAGCGGTCTTGCATGGAGGCGGCCTTTGGAGTGTTAGCCCATATAGACGCATCACGGCGGGCAATGGCAAGGGCGGCGCGATGGATGTTCAGGGTTTGTCTGGGCGGTGCCTGCGCGTCAGATCGGGCAAAGGGCGTATGCCCGTGAGACATGAAAAAGGCGGCCAAGGCCGCCTTTTCGGAACTTTTCAGTCGCGCCTCCGGATCAGAAGGGCAGCTTGATGTCCTTGGGAAGGCCCATGCTTTCCGTGAGGTTGGTCATCTCTTCCTGCGCTTTTTCGGCTGCCTTGGACTGTGCGTCCTTGATGGCGGCCAGGATCAGGTCCTCGACCATTTCCTTGTCATCGCCGTTGAAGATGGACGGGTCGATATCCAGCGCCTTGAGGTCGCCCTTGGCCGAGGCGGTGGCCTTGACCAGGCCCGCGCCTGCTTCGCCGGTAACCATGACGTTGTGCAGGTCTTCCTGCATCTGCGCCATCTTGGTTTGCAGTTCCTGTGCCGATTTCATCATCTTGGCCATATCGCCAAGACCGCCGAGGCCTTTGAGCATGGTGTTTCTCCTAAGTGCGGGGGCGCAGGGCGCCGTAAGTCATCCCCGAACATATCGCAATTGCAAGCGCGATGAACAAGTGGGGGGAGGCGGTGCAGTCTTCGATTATGCCCAAGGCACTCTTATCATCAAAGAAAAGCTCATGATTATCGACGGCAATTGCGGCCGCGAGCATGCCCCAAAGAAAGCCTGCGATTGCAAAGGAGGCGCGCTTTCTGCTGTACAGCGCGAATCCGGCAAGAGCGAAGAGGGCCAAGACAGCAGGCTTGGCCGACAACCGCCAAAGCACATCCCACGCGCTATCGGATAGATCGCCGGTGGCAAAGCAGGTTTTGGCGAAGGCGGTTGTTGGCAGGGTGAACAAGAGGACCGTCAGGCCAGTCGCTACCCGTCTTCGAACGGATCCCATTCGTCTTCTACCTCGGGCAGGGCTTCGGCCTCGACCTCGGCGGCCATTTCCTCGGCGGTACGGATACGGGTGATCCGGGCCTTGGGGAAACTGTCGATCACCGCCTGTACCAGCGGGTGTTCGCTGGCCTTCGTCCGCAATGCGTTTTCGGCGGCATCGCGGATTTCGGCGATCGTCGGGGCCTCGCCGTCGGGTGCGATGGTGACGACCCAGCGGCTGCCGGTCCAGTTTTGCAAGGCGGTGCCGAGGCGCGCAGCAAGGTCTCGGGGCGCATTCGCATGCGGTGTGAATTCGATCCGGCCCGGCTGGTAAGCGACGAGGCGCACGCCTGTTTCCACCTCGACCAGCAGTTTCACATCACGGTTGGTGCGGATCAGTTCCACCACATGTTCGAAGGTCGGGTAGCGGGCGAGGGCCTTTTCCGCGGCCGGTGCCAGCGCAGTGGCTTGTCCCTGCCCTTGGCTGTGCGACATGGTCATGCCGCCGGACGGTCCACCGCCCGGTGCGCCTTGCGGCGAGGCCGTGGTGATAGCCGATGCCCCGCCCGCGGCAGGCGCGCCCATGCTTTGCATGGGCATTCCGCCACCACCGCCGGGCGGCGGGGGCGGCATATCCTGCAGCTTGCGGATCAACTCCTCGGGACTGGGCAGATCGGCCACGTGCGTCAGGCGGATCACCGCCATCTCGGCAGCCATCATGGCGTTGGGGGCGGCGGCGACCTCTTCCAGCGCCTTGAGCAGCATCTGCCACATGCGGGTCAACACCCGCATCGGCAGCGCTTCGGCCATCTGTTGACCGCGGGCGCGCTCATCCGGGCTGATGGTCGGATCCTCCGCCGCGTCTGGCGTAATCTTTACCACCGACACCCAATGGGTGATTTCGGCCAGATCGCGCAGAACAGCCAGCGGATCGGCGCCTTCGGCATATTGCGAGGAGAGCTCGCTGAGCGCCGCAGCCGCATCGCCGCGCAGGATCATATCCATCAGATCCAGCACCCGGCCCCGGTCGGCAAGGCCCAGCATGGCGCGGACCTGATCGGCGGTGGTCTCGCCCGCGCCGTGGGAAATCGCCTGATCCAGCAGCGAGGTTGCATCGCGGGCCGAACCTTCGGCGGCGCGGGTGATGAGGGCGAGCGCATCCTCGGCAATCTGGGCGTTTTCGGCAGTTGCGATCTTGCGCAGGAGGGCGATCATCACCTCGGGCTCAATCCGGCGCAGATCGAACCGCTGGCAGCGCGACAGCACCGTCACCGGAACCTTGCGGATCTCGGTGGTGGCGAAGATAAACTTCACATGGGCGGGGGGTTCCTCCAGCGTTTTCAGCAGCGCGTTGAACGCGCTGGTCGACAGCATGTGAACCTCGTCGATGATGTAAATCTTATAGCGGGCCGAGGCCGCGCGGTATTGCACCGAATCGATGATTTCGCGGATGTCGCCGACGCCGGTGCGGCTGGCGGCGTCCATCTCCATCACGTCCACGTGGCGGCCTTCCATGATCGCGAGGCAATGCTCGCACTGACCGCAGGGTTCGGTGGTGGGGCCGCCGTTGCCATCGGTGCCGATACAGTTCATCCCCTTGGCAATGATCCGGGCGGTGGTGGTCTTACCCGTGCCGCGAATACCGGTCATGATGAAAGCCTGGGCGATCCGGTTCGCGGCAAAGGCGTTTTTCAGCGTACGCACCATGGCGTCCTGGCCAACCAGATCCGCAAATGTCTCGGGCCGGTACTTGCGGGCGAGGACCTGATACTGGCCGGACGGCTGCTCCGCGTGCTGAACCTCAGCGGTTAGGGTTTCAGGATCGGATGTTGGAGTGTCGCTCATGCTGTCTCGTGCCGGATTCGGAATGGGATTGGGACCGCCTCATAGGGTAGGGAAGCCCGCGGGCTTCGTCCACCGCTGTTGACCGCCCGGCAGGGCAGGTGGCAGAGTTTTTCCCTGTATGTGGTGGAGAGTGTGTGATGACTGGGATGAGTTCCGACGGGGCGGGCGCGCAGGCCCGGCAGCCCTTTACGATCTACGCGGTGTCCGCCGCCAATGGCATTCTTGCTATCTGCCCGCTGCCCGGTGCCGGGGGCGACTACAAGGGGGACCTTGAGCTGATCCACGACTGGCAGCCCGGTCTGGTCATTTCCATGACCACCGAAGCCGAGCATGTCTCCGTCGGGGCCGCGACGCTGGGGGTTGATCTGCAGAGCATGGGAAGCCGCTGGGTGCATCTGCCGGTGGCGGATTTTGGTGTGCCCGGCCCGGAGGTGAACGAGGCCTGGCCCGGGGTCAGCGCCTCGGCGCGCCAGGCGCTGAACGGTGGCGGCCGCGTTCTAGTGCATTGCCGGGGCGGCTGCGGGCGCTCCGGCATGGTGGTGCTGCGCCTGTTGATCGAATGCGGTGTTGCGCCAGAGGCGGCGCTGAACCGGTTGCGCATGTCTCGCCCCTGCGCGGTCGAGACCGAGGCACAGATGGCCTGGGCCCGCAGCCGCTGAGCCAGAGGCAGCCCGCCGGAGCGGGCTCGACTGTCATCCCGCTTTCTTCTTCACGGGGCGCGGCATTCACCGAATAAGACCGACGCCCCTCCTGTGGGTTCTCGGGGTCTGCCGCTACGCTGCGTTGAGCGGGATGGCTTCTCCGAAGGAGCAGGGGCGATGCGGCAGGTGATCTGCGGGCTGCGCTTGTGGATCGCTGGACAGTAGCGCGTCGGCAAAACGGTCCAGACCGCTGCGCTCTGCTGCGGTGTCCACTTCGCAGAACACCCGGATCCTGTCGTGCGAGGCAAAAAAGCGCGCCGGGCAATGGCGGGTGCAGCCATCGAGCAGGCTGTCGCCGGTGATTTCAAAATCCTCTTCGGTCATATCCCGCGCGGTATCGAGCGCCCCGCACAGGGCCACCAGCATCCGTTCCAGTGCCGGGCAGCTTGCCCCGGTGTGTTGACAGGTTGTTGCCGCAAGTTCATGCGTTTTTGTCGTCCAGATCATCGCGCCCTCCGCGCTGGGGCAGGGGCATAAAGAGGGGGGAGAGACATGTGGCCGGACGCTTGTCGGCCAGAATGGGCCGCGCGACAGGAACCATCTCACCCGCTCCGGACACCCCGCCCGGTTTCGAGTTGTGCGATGGCAGGTCTCCTGACTTGCGGGTCATAGCTTCTCCGGTCCTTCCCGGCCGCAGGTCTGTACCTTGCGTCCAGTGGATCTTCCGGGGTCGCTCTCCGCCTACAGTTGCGGGGGCAGTCGTGGAATTGTTCTGGCCGAGAGAGGCCGGATCGCACCACGTTCCCTTTTCATCCCGGACCCGCCAAAAGCGGATCGCGGAAACCATCTGTGAAATGGGTAGCGGGTCGAAGGGCGAGTCGTCAATTCGCTTGTGTGAAAGTCGGAGAAATCCGCGCCAACGCCAGCAAGCCAGGTAAGCTTGCTGAATTGTGCAGGCGGATGCGGTGCCCTCAGGCCGTGCGGTTCAATCGTTCTTCGGTCAGCCGGGCGAAATCTGCCGCGCGCGCCTTGAATTTTTTATTGAGCGAACCGCGCGCCAGTTTGAAGGATTGCAGCAGCAACCGCCCCGACAGGGTCTTGGCCGTCAGGTTTAGTGAAATTGTTACACGGGTGCGCCGCGGCGACAGCGCCATCAGTTCGATCTCGGTTTCGCCGTTCAGCCCGCTGCTGTCGCCGGACAGCAGAATGCGGGTGACGGGATCATAGGATTTGAGAGCAATGCGCAGCTCGCGCGCCTTGCCGCGAAAGTTGAATTTGGCATCCCAGGCGAGGCCGTTTTCAGGCGTGCTGATATCGCCGATCCGTTGCACGTCGATGCCGCGCCGGATGGCCGAGCGTTCAAAGCTTTCAAAGTCCGACAGGGCTTCAAACACGTCGGCGATCGGTGAATCGATATCTTCTTTACTCGTGAAATCCATGACTCTGACGCCTGCTTGCCTGTTTTGATTGATCAATTCTCAGCGTGGCCGCGATATTCCCTTTAATCCAGCGTATCCGCAAGCCAGTTCTGCAACAGAAAATGTGCAATTGCTCCTTTTCGGGCAGGCTTCAGGATCGGGTGCTCTCCGGCAAAGGCGCTCATCATGTCCTGCTTGCTGACCCAGATCGCGTCCTCGATTTCATGTGGGTCGATGGTCAGCTCGCGATCCAGCGCGATCCCGTGGCAGCCGAACATCAGCGACATTGGAAAGGGCCAGGGCTGGCTGGACAGGTACTCCACCTCTCCGACCTTCACGCCGGATTCTTCCAGTACTTCACGCCGCACGGCGGCCTCCAGCGTTTCGCCGGGTTCAACGAAACCGGCCAGCAGGGAGTACATACCTTCCGGCCAGCCGGGTGAGCGGCCCATCAGGACCTCGTCCCCATGGGTGATCAGCATGATCACAACCGGATCGGTGCGGGGAAAATGGCTCGCCTTGCAGCTGGGGCAATTTCTTTGCCAGCCTGCCTGAACCATATCACTGGGGTGGCCACAGCGGGCACAGAACCCATGCGAGCCATGCCAGGAAAACAGCGCCTTGGCGGTGGCGGCCAGCTCGGCCTCCAGCGGGGTCAGCCGGGTCATCACCCTGCGCAGCTCGGCGAAAGCATAACCAGAGGGCAGGTCCGGGTGCTGTTGCTCCGTTACATCGGCAAAACTGGCCAGCGCCATCTCGTCCAGCGCATCGGGCTGCCAACTGCTGATGTCGCAGGCGAAGGCCGGGCTTTGATCTGGCAGGAGGCCGAGAAACAGAGCGGCGTCGCGGAACTCTGCTGCCACCGGATGCGTGGTGGAGATCCAGGCAAGAGCGTCCGGTCCGCGCTCTGGAACTGACCGCTGGCACAGGGGTTTGCCGCGCCACATCATCAGCACCTGTGCATTCTGTGCCCCCCAGGCAGCGTCTAGCGCTTCGGCATCCGCACGCAGATGCGCGCTGCGGTCCAGGCCACCCTTGCCGCCAAATGTCACCTCTTCGGCCCGTTTCATATCGTTGTCCTTCTTTTGGCAGGGGATCCGGCGTTAAGGCCCGATTTCCTGCATTGATGGCGGCAAAACCGCGCAATGACCAGCCTGTTCGGGTAGCGCGGTCGATGCATTTTTATGGTTGTCAGCGGATGTTTAACGCCGGGTCACCGGTCTGCCGCTGGATATTGGCGTTAGACCGGTCAAATTTTCGGCATCAGCGCCACAATCGTTAACATCCTCAAAAATGGTGACTTTGCAAATCAAGGAAACGCTGTTTCAAAGGGTTAACGCGTTCGTGTCAGAACGTGAGAAAAAACGAAGATCGGAAGACGCCGTGCAGGCTGCGGGTAGAGCAATATGACAGGACCGGATCAATCCTTGCCATTGGGGAAGGGGGTGCTGCGCTTGTTGGCAACCACCGATCTGCACAGCAATCTGCTCAGCTACGACTATTATGCCGACCGGCCGGACCCCAGCATCGGCCTGTCCCGCGTCGCGTCCCTGATCGCGGAGGCGCGGCAAGAGGTCCGGGAGGCAGGGGGCACGGTGCTGCTCTTGGACAATGGTGATGGGCTGCAAGGGGCGCCGATTGGTGAGATTTCCTCTGACGACCCGATCGTGCCGCATCCACTGATGCAGGCCTTCAACGTGTTGCAATACGATGCCATCGGGCTTGGAAATCACGACTTCAACTTCGGTCTGGAGACGCTTGAGCAGGTGCTGGAGCAGGCACCCTGTCCGGTGATTTGCTCGAATATGACAGCCGTGGAGGAGGGACGGGAGCTACCTTTCGCCCGCACCACCATTCTGGAGCGGGAGGTGCCCGCCTGCGCTGGTGCGCCGCCGCTGCGGATCGGGATCCTGTCGGTGTTGCCGCCGCAGACGGTAACATGGGACGCGCATCTTCTGGAAGGTCAGGTCGTGGTTGCGGACATGGTGCAGGCGGCTGCCGCTGCTGCCAGCGCGCTGCGGCGGGAAGGATGCGATATCGTGATCGCATTGGCGCATACCGGTGTCGGAGGGCTGGAGCGGGTGCCGGGCATGGAGAATGCCTTGCTTCCCATCGCGGCCACGGCGGGAATCGATGCGGTGATCGGCGGGCACACCCACAAGATCCTTCCAGATCCCGAGCACAGTTTCACCAAGCCGGTGGTCATGCCGGGCGCGCATGGATCACACCTGGGGCAGATCGATCTGCAGGTGTCGCACGGCCCGGAGGGGTGGCGGCTGGAAAATTGGGACGCCCGCCTCAAACCCATCTGCAGCAGGGCAGAGAATGGCGATCTGATGTCTCTGGTCGAGGAGGACGCTGAACTGACCCGTGCGCTTGGCCCCGCGCATGATTCAACGCGCGAACGGATGCGTCAGCCGGTTGGCTTCAGTGACGTGCCTTTGCACTCCTTCTTTACTTTCTTTGGGCCTGATCTTGGGCTGGAACTTGCAGCAGCAGCGCAGGCGGCAGCGGTCAGGCCGCTGCTGGAAGGCACTGAGGTTGGCAAACTGCCGCTCTTGTCCGCGGCGGCGCCGGGTAAATTCGGTGGCCGCTCCGGGCCGGGGCATTATACCGACATCGGGCGTGGCGATCTGTGTATGCGCAACGTCGCTGATCTTCACATCTTCCCGAATGAGCTTAGGCTGGTTGTTGCGACCGGCGCGCAAGTGCTGGACTGGCTGGAAATGTCCGCGGGTGTGTTCAAACAAGTCCGGCCCGGCAGTACCGAACAGGAACTGGTTGATCCCAGCCGTGCCGGGCATAATTTCGACGTTCTTTTTGGCCTGCAATACGAAATAGACCTGTCGGTCCCGCCGCGGTTTTCCTCCTCTGGCGTGCGGATCAACCCGGCGGCAGGGCGCATTCGACGTCTTCGCGTGCATGGGCGGCCCGTGGCCCCTGCACAGCGTTTCGCCGTTGTGGTCAACAGTTACAGGGTCAGCGGTGGTGGTAATTTCCAGATGGTCAAAGACGCCGAGAGCATCCCGCTGCCGCCGGTGCGAATCCGGGATGTGATCCGGGACTACGTTGCGGGCCGCCTGCCTGAGGATCCACTGGCGCAGGAAGAGTATCCGTGGCGGTTTGCCGAGCTCAACAACGCCGAGGCTGCCGCCTATACCAGCCCGGAGGCGGTGCAGTATCTGGATGAATTGCCGGAGGGGCAGGTGCGCAACTGCGGCATGACACCAAAAGGCTTTCTGAAACTGATGCTTGCCCTCTGAACTGCGGAGCGGTGGATCGGGGAGGCCCCCTTGTCATTGCTGCGGCAGCCGCCTATATCGGGATTCGAGAGGTTGGCGCGGGCAAGCGCCTCGCCAACCTGGTCAGGTCCGGAAGGAAGCAGCCACAACGAGCCCCGCTTGGGTCGATGTCCAACCTCTCACCTTTCCCCAAAATACAGGTCCAGCCCGCCGAAAGGCGTGGGCTGTCTTAATGCCCGCAGAATTACAGGTTAGTAGCGGCCATTGTCAGCGGGATAGACGCCCAGGATCTCGACGTTGGTGGTAAAATAGGCCAGCTCGTCCATTGCCAGCTGCACGTTCTCATCCTCGGGATGGCCTTCGATATCGGCATAGAACTGTGTCGCCGTGAAGGAGCCGTCGACCATATAGCTTTCCAGCTTGGTCATGTTGATTCCATTGGTGGCAAAGCCACCCATCGCCTTGTAGAGCGCGGCGGGGATGTTGCGCACCTGGAACACGAAACTTGTGATCATGCCATGGGCACCGCGACGGCTGTAATCTGGCTCGCGCGACATGATCAGGAACCGCGTGGTGTTGTCGCCGTTGTCTTCGATATGGCGGGCCAGCACATCCAAACCGTAGATCTCTCCGGCCAGCTCGCTGGCGAGGGCGGCAACGTGTTTGTCGCCAGCCTCCGCCACATCGCGGGCGGCCCGTGCGTTGTCGGGGCTGACCCGGCCGGTGATGTCATGTTTACGCAGGAACTGTCCGCATTGCGGTAGAAGAACCAGATGCGATTTCGCCTCGCGGATATCTTCCAGCCGGGCACCGGGCACGCCCAGAAGATTGATATGCACCCGCACAAATGCCTCGTCGACAATATGCAAGCCGCTGTGCGGCAGCAGACGGTGAATATCGGCCACCCGACCATAGGTCGAATTCTCCACCGGCAGCATGGCGAGGTCCGCCTGACCGCTTGTCACTGCTGCGATCGTGTCCTCGAAATTGCGGCAGGGTAGCACTTCCATGTCGTGCCGCGCGTTGCGGCAGGCTTCGTGGCTGTAAGAGCCAAGCTCCCCCTGAATGGCGATTTTTCCGGTCATGAGTGCGACTTTCCTGCAAAACTTGGACAATCGGGCGTTTCGTCGCGCTGTCTACACCTTGCCACTTGAGAGGGGAAGCCTTAGACACCCTCCCAGACAGCTGAAATGGACTCGCGATCATGTTTGACACGATGACCCTTACCAAAGCGACTGCAGGCTTCTGCGGCGCGTTCCTCGTGTTCCTCCTGGGCAAATGGGCCGCAGAGGAACTGTATCATGTGGAGGCCCATGGCGAGGCTTCTTACGTGATTGAAGTGGCAGAGGCAGGTGGTGCAGAAGAAGAAGTGGAAGAAGTCAGCTTTGAAGAGCTGATGGCCTCCGCTGACGTTGGCAAAGGCGCCAAAGTCTTCAAGAAATGCTCCGCGTGCCACAAGCTTGAGGCTGGCGCCAATGCGACCGGTCCTTATCTCTACGGTGTGGTTGACCGTCCCAAGGCAAGCGCCGAAGGATTTGGTTACTCCGGTGCCCTGTCCGGTATGGAAGGCGCATGGACCGCTGAGAACCTCAATGAATTCCTGACCAAACCGTCCGACTACGCACCGGGCACCACGATGAGCTTCTCTGGCCTGAAAAAGGTCAAGGACCGCGTGAACCTGATCGCCTATCTGGACAGCCTCGACGACTAAACCGTCGCTCCGGCTGGTACAGAACCGGATTTGAGTTTTGAAAGGCCGCTGATCCTCAGCGGCCTTTCGCTTTTTGTGGGGCCTGTCGGAGAATATGTGCCGCAAAAGGATGGGAAATTGCCCTGGCCCAACCCGAAAGTGACCGCATCACAACTTGAATGTTGCGCCTGCCTGCCATTAGCTTGAAATACGGTAGAAATCCGGATCGCTTGAACACCGGACAGCGGAGGTTAAGGCAGATGAGATCACAACAGATGACAGCCCGAACGCAGACCATGCGCGGGGGGCTGCCAGCGCAGCTTGGTTTTCTGATGCAGAGCGTGCTGGTGCTGGGCGCGACGATGCTGGCACTGGTTACCGTGCTGGCAGGAACGGCCCGCGCCGAAGAGACAATCATCAAAAGCCATGGGTTCGCGGAATTCGGTGAACTGAAATACCCCGAAGGATTCGCGCATTTCGACTATGTGAACCCGGAGGCGCCGAAGGGCGGGGAACTGTCCTTTTCCGCCGTCGGTACCTTCGACAGCATGAACCCCTTTACCCGCAAGGGGCGGGGCGGGGCGCTGTCCTCCTACCATCTGGAAAGCCTGTTGATCGAATCCTATGACGAACCGGGCTCCTATTACGGGCTGATTGCGGAAAGTCTGGAATACCCCGAAAGCCAGGATTGGGTGATCTTCAACCTGCGCCCCGAAGCGCGGTTTTCGGATGGATCGCCTGTGACCGCCGATGACGTGGTCTTTTCCCATAACATCCTGCTGGATCAGGGGCTGCAATCCTATGCCGAGGCAGTGCGCAAACGCATCCCCAAGGCCGAGGCGCTTGGCCCGCACCGGGTCAAATTCTACTTCTCGCCCGATTTCCCGCGCCGCGCGATGATTTCGCAGGTCGCAGGCACGCCCGTCTTTTCCAAGGCCTGGTTCGAAGCCGATCCCGAAAACCGCCGTCTTGATGAGCCGCGTCTGGATCCGGGAATCGGGTCGGGGCCATATGTTCTCGACAGCTTCGACATCAATCAGCGTATCGTCTACCGCCGCAATCCGGATTACTGGGGCGCCGATCTCAATGTGAATGTTGGCCGCCACAACTACGACAGCATCCGGATCGAATATTTCGGCGATGCCATCGCGGCGATGGAAGGGTTCAAGGCCGGTGTCTACACCCTGCGTCCCGAGAACAGTTCCAAAAGCTGGGCGACCGCCTATGAGTTTGACGCGGTTGCGCGCGGCGATGTCATCAAGGACGAAATCCCCGACGGTAACGTGCCTGCTGCCAATGGTTTTGTTATGAACCTGCTGCGTCCCGTGTTCCAGGACATCCGCGTGCGTGAGGCAGTGCAACTGGCCTTCAACTTCGAATGGACCAACGAAAGCTTGCAATACGGGTTGTTCCGGCACCGCTCCTCCTTCTGGCAGGACAGTGCGCTGGAGGCCAAGGGACTGCCAGAAGGGCGCGAAAAAGAAGTGCTCGAGGCGCTGGGCGACCAGATCGACCCCACCATCCTGACCACTGAACCGGTGATGGCGCATGCTTCGAAACCGGGGCGTCCATCGGACCGCCGCAATCTGCGCCGGGCGATGAAACTTCTGGATGAGGCAGGCTGGGCCGTTGGCGATGACGGGGTGCGCCGCAATGCGGCGGGCGAGGTCATGCAGATCGAGTTCCTGCTCGATAGTCCGACGCTGGAACGCATCGTACAGCCCTATGTCGCGAACCTCATCACCATGGGGATCGATGCCAAGCTGAACCGGGTGGATTTCGCGCAATACACCAGTCGCCGCCGGGAAAAGGATTTCGATATGGTGAGCTTTGCCTATCCGAAGTCGCTGGAACCTTCGACGGGTCTTTATCAGCAATTCGGATCGGAGGCGCATCAATATTCGGTATTCAATCCCGCAGGGCTGGCCGATCCGGCGGTGGACGCGCTGATCGACAATATCGTCAAAGCCACCACCGAGGAAGAACTCCACGCCAGCGCCCGCGCGCTGGACCGGGTGCTGCGGGCCAAACGGTTCATGGTTCCCACTTGGTATCTGGACGTGAACTGGATCGCCTACTGGAGCATGTATGAATACCCCGAGAACCTGCCGCCCTATGCGCCGGGCACGATGGATCTGTGGTGGGTGAACGCCGAAAAGGAGGCCGCTCTCAAGGCCTCTGGCGCGTTGCGGTAGGCCCGTCCCATGGCAGCCTATATTCTGCGGCGTTTCCTGCTGGTGATCCCGACCCTGTTCGGGATCATGGTGATCAACTTTGCCCTGGTGCAATTTGTGCCGGGCGGGCCGGTGGAACAGATAATTGCCCAGATGCAGGGCAGTGGTGATGTGTTCGAAGGCTTTGCTGGTGGTGGCGGAGATGCGGGGGCCACGGAAACCCTTGGATCGAATGACAACTATGCGGGTCGTCAGGGCCTGCCACCCGAGTTGATCGAAGAGTTGAACGCGCAATTCGGTCTAGACAAGCCGCCATTGGAGCGGTTCATCCAGATGATCGGCAACTATCTTCGGTTCGATTTCGGCGAAAGTTATTTCCGCAAGATCGATGTCACCGAACTGGTGATGGAGAAAATGCCGGTGTCGATTTCGCTGGGCCTGTGGTCGACCTTGATCGCCTATATGATCTCGATCCCGATGGGCATCCGCAAGGCGCTGAGCGACGGGTCGCGTTTCGATACTTGGACCAGTGGCATGATCATCGCGGCCTATGCGATCCCCTCGTTCCTGTTCGCGATTCTATTGCTGGTGCTCTTTGCCGGTGGCTCTTATTGGCAGATCTTTCCGCTGCGGGGGCTGACCTCGGACAACTGGGAGGAGCTAAGCCTGCTGGCCAAGATTGGGGATTACTTCTGGCATATCGCGCTGCCGGTCATCGCCTCCACCATCGGGGCCTTTGCGACGCTGACGCTGCTGACCAAGAACTCCTTCCTGGATGAGATCAAGAAACAATACGTGATGACCGCCCGGGCCAAGGGGCTGAGCGAACGACGGGTTCTGTATGGCCATGTGTTCCGCAATGCCATGCTGATCGTGATCGCGGGCTTCCCGGCGGTGTTCATCGGCGTCTTCTTCTCGGGCAGCCTGATCATCGAAACGATCTTCTCGCTCGACGGGCTGGGGCGTCTCGGGTTTGAGGCCGCCGTGGCGCGTGATTATCCGGTGATCTTTGGCACGCTGTTCATCTTTGGCCTGATGAGTCTCGTCGTGGGGATCGTGTCGGACATCATGTACGTGCTGGTCGACCCACGCATCGACTTTGAAAAGAGAGAGGGCTGAGCCATGGCATTGTCCCCACTCAACCAGCGCCGCTGGAACAATTTCCGCCGCAACAAGCGGGCTTTCTGGTCGTTCTGGATCTTTTCGGTGCTGTTCGTGCTGTCGTTGTTTGCCGAGTTCATCGCCAACGACAAACCGATTCTGGTCAGTTATCGCGCCGAATTGCACATGCCGATCTTCAAGTTCTATCCCGAAACCGCCTTTGGCGGCGATTTCAGGACCGAGGCGGTGTACAAGGACCCCGAGGTCGAATGCCTGATCCGTTCGGGCGGCAATCTGGACTGTTTTGATGACCCTGAAGGGATCATGGAACAGATCGCGGCTGGCACCTTCGCAGGGGAAGATTTCCACGAAGGCTGGACCATCTGGCCGCCGATTCCCTACAGCTTTAACACCACGGTGGACCGGCCCGGTGCCGCGCCGCTGCCGCCGAACCGGCAGAATCTCTTGGGCACCGATGATACCAAGCGGGACGTGCTGGCGCGGGTCATCCACGGCTTCCGCCTGTCCATCGTCTTTACCCTGATCGTGACAGGCGCGGCGACCGTTCTCGGCATCGCGGCAGGCGCCGTGCAGGGCTATTTTGGCGGCTGGCTGGATCTTCTGTTCCAGCGGTTCATCGAAATCTGGAGCTCGACCCCAACGCTTTATGTGATCATCATCATGTTCGCGATCCTGGGGCGCAGTTTCTGGCTGCTGGTCTTCCTTATGATCCTGTTCGGCTGGACCGCGCTGGTCGGGGTGGTGCGCGCCGAATTCCTGCGGGCGCGCAATCTGGAGTACGTGCGCGCGGCCAAGGCGCTGGGTGTTGGCAACATGACCATCATGTTCCGCCACATGCTGCCGAATGCCATGGTGGCGACCCTGACGATGATGCCCTTCATCGTGACCGGCACTATCTCCTCGCTGGCGGGGCTCGATTTCCTCGGCTTCGGCCTGCCGTCCTCGGCGCCTTCGCTGGGGGAGTTGACCCTGCAGGCGAAACAGAACCTTGAAGCGCCCTGGCTGGCCTTCACCGCCTTCTTCACCTTCGCCATCATGCTGTCGCTTCTTGTCTTTATCTTTGAAGGCATCCGCGACGCCTTCGACCCAAGAAAGACCTTCTCATGACTGCGATACTGGAGGTGAAAGGCCTGCGTGTCTCTTTCCGCCAAGACGGCAAGGAGACCGAAGCGGTCAAAGGCGTGTCCTTTGAGGTGGGGCGTGGCGAAACGGTGGCGCTGGTGGGGGAATCCGGCTCTGGCAAATCCGTGTCGGCTCTGTCGACGGTGTCGCTTCTGGGGGACAGTGCCACGGTGAAGGGATCGGTGCTCTACAACGGCAAGGAGATGGTCGGCGCCGACGAAAAGCATCTGATGAAACTGCGTGGCAACGACATCAGCTTTATCTTTCAGGAGCCGATGACCTCGCTTAATCCGCTGCACACCATTGAAAAGCAACTGTCGGAATCGCTGGCCCTGCATCAGGGGCTGGTGGGGCAGGCGGCGCGGGACCGCATTCTGGAACTGCTGATCAAGGTCGGCATCCGCGATCCGGAAACTCGTCTTGGCGCCTATCCGCACGAGCTGTCCGGTGGGCAGCGGCAGCGGGTGATGATCGCCATGGCGCTGGCCAACAAACCCGAGATCCTGATCGCGGATGAGCCGACCACGGCGCTGGATGTCACCATTCAGGCCCAGATTCTCGAACTTCTGGCCGAGCTGAAGGAAAGCGAAGGCATGGGGTTGTTGTTCATCACCCATGATCTGGCCATCGTGCGGCGCATTGCCGACCGAGTCTGCGTGATGAAGGCCGGCGAGATCGTCGAAAGCGGTCCTGCCGAGAATATTTTTGCAAACCCGCAGCATCCCTATACGCAGAAATTGCTGGCAGCCGAGCCCTCTGGGCAACCTGCCGCCGTGCCCGAAGGCGCCGAGGAATTGGTCCGAACCTCGGATCTCAAGGTCTGGTTCCCGATCCAGAAGGGGCTGTTGAAGCGCACCGTTGGGCATGTGAAGGCGGTCAATCCGACCTCCATTTCCGTCCGGGCAGGGGAAACCCTTGGCATTGTCGGGGAAAGCGGCTCTGGCAAGACGACCCTGGCGCTGGCCATCATGCGGCTGATTGCGTCGGAGGGTGAGGTGCGATTCCGCGGCGATGACCTGCGGCAATGGTCAACGCGGGATCTGCGGCGCCTGCGCAAGGATATGCAGATCGTGTTTCAGGATCCCTTTGGCTCTCTCAGCCCGCGGATGACCTGCGCACAGATCATTTCCGAAGGTCTGGCGATCCATAAGGTCGACCAGCACCGGAACACCCGCGAGTTGGTGGCTGAGGTGATGCTGGAGGTGGGCCTAGACCCGGCGGCGATGGACCGCTACCCGCACGAGTTTTCGGGCGGACAGCGGCAACGCATCGCCATTGCCCGTGCCATGGTGCTGCGGCCGCGGCTGGTGGTACTGGATGAGCCGACATCGGCGCTGGATATGACGGTGCAGGTGCAGATCGTCGACCTGCTGCGCGATCTGCAGACGCGCTATGGGCTGGCCTATCTGTTCATTTCCCACGATCTGAACGTCGTGCGCGCCATGTCGCACAAGATGATTGTGATGAAGCAGGGCGACGTGGTGGAGGCCGGAGAGGCAGACGCGCTGTTTGACACCCCCCAAGAGGAATACACCCGCCAGCTTCTTGCGGCGACGCGATGAATGGCTGACCGGCCAGCGGCAGGCCGCGGGGCCTTTTGAGGTCCCGTCGCGATATCAAACGGGATATCAGATCGCGGAGCTGTGCCCGGCCTGGTTCACCTCATAGGCGTCCAGACTACGTGCGATCATCCGGGTCAGGGGGCGGGCGCGCTCCGGGATCGACAGCCCTTCCTGCGACAGTTCCACCATGTTCGGAAAGGCGCGGGCTGTTTGCTCCAGCACATCCCGGAGCCATTGCGCCGAAATCTGAAACTTGCCCAGGATATCTTCGGCGCTGATCCTGAAATCGCACATCAGCGATTCGATCATGCGACCCCGCAACTTGTCTTCTCCCTGAAAGACATGTCCGCGCGCGGTTGCAAACTGACCAGTCGCTATCGCCCTTGCGTGGTCCGCGGTGCCGGGGGCGTTCTGGGCGTAGCCCTGCGGGAAGCGCGAGATTGCCGAGGCGCCGATGCCGATCAGAACGTCGGCGGGATCCTCGGTATAGCCCTGGAAATTCCGTTTGAGCCGCCCAGAGGTCTGAGCCTTGACCAGACTGTCGTCCGGCCTTGCAAAATGGTCGATGCCAATTTCGCGGTAGCCGTCCCACAGGAACAGGCGCCGGGCGGTATCAAAAAGATCCAGCCGATTTTCGGGCGTCGGCAGGGTATCCGTAGGAATCATGGTCTGGCGCCGCGCCATCCAGGGCACATGCGCATATCCAAACAGGGCGACCCGATCCGGTGAGAGGGACAACAGTTTCTGCGCGCTGTCGGTGATCCGCTCCGGCGTCTGATGTGGCAGCCCGAACAGGATGTCAGCATTGATACTGTGGATTCCCCGCGCGCGCAGCATTTCGAAGGTTTCATGCGTCAACTCATAGCTTTGCAGCCGCCCGATTGCGTTCTGGATGGTGGTATCGAAATCCTGCACTCCGATCGAGGCCCGGTTCATGCCTGCCTCGGCCAGGGCATCCAGCCGCGCCGCGTCGCATTCGTTTGGATCAATCTCGACCGAAAACTTGGTGCCAAGGGCCCATGGCGCCAGATCGGCCTGCGCGGCGGCCAGTTCACGAATCATATCGGCCGATAGCAGCGTCGGTGTGCCACCCCCCCAATGCAGCCGGGACAGGCTGACACCTTCGGGGAGGTGCGATTTCAGCAGCGCGATTTCGGCCTTGAGCGTGTCGAGATAGGCCCTGACCGGGGCGTCTGACTGGGTGCCCTGTGTGCGGCAGGCGCAGAACCAGCACAGCCTGCGGCAGAAAGGCACATGCACATAAAGCGAGATCTGACTGCCAGGCGCGATATCCCTTAGCCAGCCTGAGAAAACACTGGCATTTACGCCGCCTGCAAAGTGCGGCGCCGTGGGGTAGCTGGTATAGCGCGGCACTTTAGCATCGAATAATCCGAGGCTTGCCAATTGTGATTTCTGTTTCATCGGACTATCGTAAATCGTGTACGAGTAACTAGACTTTGACCCAGATCAAGCGGGACACGCCATGACAGCCCCCACGATTTCATCTTTCAACTGTGGTGATTGCCCGATCAGGCATCGCGCGGTCTGTGCGCGCTGCGATTCGGATGAATTGGAAGAGTTGGATGCCATCAAATACTACCGGACCTATGAGGCGGGGCGCCCGATTATCTGGTCCGGCGACTCGATGAATTTTGTCGGTTCGGTGGTTTCCGGCATCGCGACCCTGACCCAGACAATGGAAGATGGTCGTACCCAGATGGTCGGTCTTCTCCTGCCCAGCGATTTTGTCGGACGCCCCGGGCGCGATGGCGCGGCCTATAACGTGGTCGCCACAACCGAAGTGGTGATGTGCTGTTTCCGCAAGAAACCCTTTGAAGAACTGATGGCGCGTACGCCACATATCGCGCACCGCCTGCTTGAAATGACGCTGGATGAACTGGACGCCGCGCGGGAATGGATGCTGGTACTGGGCCGCAAGACCGCCCGGGAAAAGATCGCCAGCCTGCTATCGATCATCGCCCGCCGGGATGCGTCGCTGACTCCCGCAGGCGCGAAGGATCGGATGGTATTTGATCTGCCGCTCACGCGGGAGGCAATGGCAGACTACCTTGGCCTGACCCTTGAAACCGTCAGCCGCCAGATGTCGGCACTGAAAAAGGACGGCGTGATCGAACTCGAAGGCAAGCGGCACGTGACCGTGCCGGATATGGGGCGCCTGCTGGAAGAGGCAGGCGACGACAGCGACGGTGGTTTCCTCGGCTGAGGTTCAAGCTGCACGCAACTTTGGCGGGTGTATGGGGCGAAGCAGGTGCGGATCTGTCCGCCCCTTTCTCGTGTCAGCTTGGCAAATTGCCTGCGCCCGCACTCTCTTTCAGCCAGTCAGCGACCTGATTGACCGCCGCCGTTGATCCACGGCCCGGCAGGCGCCACAGACGCAGGGCATCCGGCAGTGTAACCTTGGTGGCAAAGGGCGCAACCAGCCGTCCTGATTGCAGCAAAGGTGCCAAAAGGGCAGCATGACCGATCAGCACCCCGGCACCGTTCAGGGTTTCCTCTACCGCGAGGGCATAGAGCGAATAGACTGGTCCGCGTGGCGTCACCTTCTCACTGAGATCCACTGCAGCCAGCCAATGCATCCAGTCCCGGTCCCATGTGGTGTCAGTCAGGCAGGGCACATTCCGCAGATCCTCGGGACGCGAAAGCTGTGCGGCCAGACCCGGGGCGCAGACTGGAAATATGACATCTCGTTCCACTGGCTGCCCCTGCGACGGGTCGAAGAACAGACACAGATCATAAGGCGTGCGTTTCAGGTTGGGCGGTGTTTCCAGCGCGGTGACCGAAATGGCAACCTCGGGCATGGCCTGCCGCAGGGCGGGCAAACGTGGGGACAACCAGAACTGCGCGACCGAGGGCAGGGTGGCGATATGCACCACCGCCGGGGCTGCTTCATCCCGCAGGGTTTGCACCGCCCAGGCCAACTGATCAAAGGCGGCGGTAAATTCGGGCAGCGCGCGCGCGCCCGGCGCGGTCAGCTCCACTGCCTTGGCCCGGCGATGAAACAGCGGCGCCCCAAGCGCATCTTCCAGCGTCTTGATATGCGCCGATACCGCCCCTGGCGTGACGCCAAGCTCCTGCGCTGCGGCGGCAAAACTACCGAGCCGGGCAGCAGCCTCGAAGGCGCGCAAGGCGGTCAGGGGCAGGGATCTGGGACGGGGCGGAGAGACGCTCATGAAAAAAGGCCTAGTTTTTCTAACCCTAATTTTTCGCAAAACTGGTTTGCGCACAAGGGGCACGGCGGCTTCACTGAGGCAACGCAATAGATCCGCAACAGGGATGATCCACATGACTGATCCGGCAAAACAACGCCTTGCACAGCGCCCTTGGGTGCCATCGGCCTGCGAGGCTCATGTGCAGGAGATTGCACAGCAGACTGCCGCTGCAACGACCGAGAAGCTGTCGGGGCGGATCGATGCGCTGATCCGGCGCAATGCGGAAATCCACGATGAAGAGTGTTTCAACCTCAACCCAGCCACCAACGTGATGAACCCGGCTGCCGAGGCGGTGTTGTCATCCGGGCTCGGCAGTCGGCCGTCGCTGGGCTATCCTGGCGACAAATATGAAATGGGGCTGGAGGCCATTGAGGAGATCGAGGTGATCGCCGCCGAATTGGCCGCCGAGGTGTTTCAGGCGGCCTATGCCGAGGTTCGGGTCGGCTCCGGCGCGCTCGCCAATCTCTATGGTTTCATGGCTCTGACGCAGCCGGGGGACAGTATCATCGCGCCGCCCGCCACCGTGGGTGGACATGTGACGCACCATGAGGCGGGCTGTGCTGGGCTTTACGGGTTGAAAACACATCCGGCGCCAGTGCACGCGGATGGCTACACCGTGGATCTGGATGGCTTGCGCCGTATGGCGCATGAGGTGCAGCCAAGCCTGATCACCATCGGCGGCAGTCTGAACCTCTTTCCGCACCCGGTGGCAGAGGTCCGCGCCATCGCAGATGAGGTCGGCGCAAAGGTGCTGTTCGACGCGGCGCATCAATGCGGCATCATCGCGGGCGGCGCCTGGGCCAATCCGCTGCAAGAGGGCGCTCATCTGATGACGATGAGCACCTACAAGAGCCTTGGCGGACCGGCCGGGGGGCTGATTGTCAGCAATGACGCGGCGGTTGCCGAGCGGCTTGATGCCATCGCCTTTCCGGGGATGACGGCCAATTTTGACGCGGCCAAGACGGCGGCGCTGGCGGTCAGCCTGCTGGACTGGGTCGATTATGGCGCCGCCTATGCCAAGGCGATGATCGACCTGGCGCAGGCGCTGGCGGATGAATTGGAGAAGCTTGGATTGCCGGTGTTCAAGGGCGCAGGAAAGGCAACCCAATCGCATCAGTTCGCGATCGAGGCCGCTGGATTCGGTGGTGGGCAGGCAGCATCCAAAAACCTGCGGAAAGCCGGGTTCCTGGCCTGTGGGATCGGTCTGCCAATTGCCGAGGTGCCGGGTGACATGAACGGTCTGCGCATCGGAACGCCCGAATTGGTGCGCCGGGGTGTCACGCCTGCGGATGCGCCGGAACTGGCGGCGCTGATCGCGCAGGGGCTGACCGGGAACGATCCCGCAGCCGTGGCGCCGCGCACCCGCGCGATGCGGGCACGGTTCCAGGGCATGCATTACGTGCGGGCGTGACCTCGCAGGGCTTCGCAGCTAAGCTGCCTGAAACAGGGGAGAAATCATATGCACTTCGAAAGTCTGATCGGAATGCTGATCATCGGCGCCTTGGCAGGGTGGCTGTCGGGCAAGATCATGCAGGGACGCGGGTTTGGCGTCATTGGCAATATCATCGTGGGGATTGTCGGCGCCTTTCTGGCGGGGGCAATCTTCCCAGCTCTTGGTTTTGCCGTTGGCGGCGGGGTGCTGGCTTCGGTGATCCACGCCACCATCGGCGCGGTGATTCTATTGTTTGTCATAGGGTTGATCCGAAAAGCACGCTGAGCCAGCCCTGCGACAGAATGAAAAAAGGCGCCCCTGATCGGGCGCCTTTTGTTTGCGTCGTTTCTTTGCCAGCCACGAGCGGCCAGTCGGTGAAATCAGTGGGCCATAAAGACTGGAACGGTCGCTTTTTCCAGCATGTTGCGGGTTGCGCCGCCCAGAATCGCCTCGCGGAAACGGGAGTGGCCGTAGGCGCCCATCACGATCATATCCGCACCGGTATCGGTGGCATGGCGGTTCAGGATGTCCGAGACCCGTGGCATCGTCTTGCTGAGCACGTCGATTTCGCATTTTACGCCATGGCGCGAGAGCATCTGCGCCAGCATCCCGCCGGGATCGGACCGTTCCGGGCTGTGCTGCGGCGGGTCGATGACGACGATGCGGGCCACCTCGGCGCCTTCGAGGAAGGGCAGCGCCTTGCGGATAGCGGTCATGGCCTCGATGCTTTCGTTCCAAGCCAGCAGCACGGTTTTCGGCTGGGTGATCGGCTCGGCGTCATCCGGCACCACCAGAACCGGAGTGCGGCCTTCAAACAGGGCCGCTTCAACCACGGGCTCTGCCTCTACGCCGATGCCTTCGCCGTAGGGTTTGCCGAGCACCACCAGATCCGAGAATCGCGCATGATGCGCCACGTGGCGGCCCAGATCGGCCACCGGCGCGATGGCGACATCGGTCGAAAAGGGCGTGCCGCTGCGCTCCATGACCTCTGCGGCGTGGGTTTGGACCTCTGCTGCTTCTTCCTGTGCCCGTACCATGGCTTCCTGGATGATCATGGCATTGGCACCGGCGTAGTAGTACCCCGTTTGGGTCCGGTCCACGCCAAGGCACAGAACCTCGGTATGGCCGGAAAAATGCTCTGCCAGAGCGGCGGCCTGAGCCAGCGGAGCTGCGGCGGTGTTCTGGTCAGTCAGAACGGATAAGAAGGTTTTGTAGGTCATTGTCATCCCTTGGTGGAAATAGCGCAAAATCCCCAGAAGGGACCGCGTTTCAATGGCTGTGCCATAAATGATGTGTCACACTTGTTTGGCAATTGTCTTGATGCAGATCAATGCATGGAAGCGGCGCGTTCTGCATCACAAACTCGGTCTAAAAAGGTCCCGCGTGGCGGAAGAATCGCGCGGTACATGTTAAAGGGACGCAAGATGTCTAATTATCTCAAGCTGATAGCGCTTGGTCTGGTCACGCTCTTTGCGATGATCGGGATCAACTATGCGCGCGATCTGGCTTACCAGGTGCACGCGATCATCGTGATGCTCGTGGCTGGTGGGCTTTTCCTCTACACACTTCGCAAGACGGATGAGCCGGTACCGGCCACCGGCAATCTGGAGCACGAATATTTCGATAGCGTCGTGCGCTACGGGGTCATTGCCACCGCCTTTTGGGGCGTTGTTGGTTTTCTGGCGGGCACGTTTATTGCCTTCCAGCTGGCCTTTCCGGTTCTGAACTTCGACTGGGCGCAGGGCTTTGCCAACTTTGGCCGTCTGCGTCCGCTGCACACCTCGGCGGTGATCTTCGCCTTCGGGGGCAACGCGCTTCTGGCAACCTCTTTCTACGTCGTTCAGCGCACCTCCGCGGCGCGGCTTTGGGGCGGCAACTTGGCGTGGTTCGTGTTCTGGGGCTATCAGCTGTTCATCGTTCTGGCCGCGACCGGCTATGTTCTGGGCGGGACCCAGTCCAAGGAATACGCCGAGCCGGAATGGTATGTTGACCTGTGGCTGACCATCGTATGGGTCGCCTATCTTGCTGTCTTCCTCGGCACGCTGATCAAGCGGAAAGAGCCACATATCTACGTCGCCAACTGGTTCTACCTGGCCTTCATCGTGACCGTCGCGATGCTTCACGTGGTCAACAACCTGACCATCCCGGTCTCCATCTGGGGGTCCAAATCGGTCATCGTCTGGCCCGGCGTGCAGGATGCGATGGTGCAGTGGTGGTATGGCCACAACGCGGTGGGCTTCTTCCTGACCGCTGGCTTCCTCGGCATGATGTACTATTTCATTCCGAAACAGGCCGAACGTCCCGTGTTCAGCTACAAACTGTCGATCATCCACTTCTGGGCGCTGATCTTCATCTACATCTGGGCTGGTCCGCACCACCTGCACTACACCGCGCTGCCTGACTGGGCCTCGACCCTTGGCATGGTGTTCTCGATCGTGCTGTGGATGCCGTCCTGGGGTGGTATGATCAACGGTCTGATGACCCTGTCGGGTGCCTGGGACAAGCTGCGCACCGACCCCGTCATCCGCATGATGGTGATCTCGGTCGGCTTCTACGGCATGTCCACCTTCGAAGGTCCGATGATGTCGATCCGCGCCGTGAACTCGCTGTCGCACTACACCGACTGGACCATCGGTCACGTACACTCCGGCGCTCTTGGCTGGAATGGCATGATCACCTTCGGTGCCCTGTACTTCCTGGTGCCGGTTCTGTGGAAACGTGAGCGTCTCTACTCGCTGCAGATGGTGTCCTGGCACTTCTGGCTCGCCACCATCGGTATCGTTCTCTATGCCGCCTCCATGTGGGTGACCGGCATCATGGAAGGCCTGATGTGGCGCGAAGTGGATGCGAATGGCTTCCTGGTGAACTCCTTTGCCGACACCGTGGCTGCAAAGCTTCCGATGTATGTGGTGCGCGGTCTGGGCGGGGTCATGTACCTCACCGGTGCGATCATCATGTGCTACAACCTCATCATGACCGTCCGTCGGGCGCCGGCTAAAGAAGCCAGCCTGTCGGTCTCGGTCCCGGCTGAATAAGGAGGGCCGGACAATGGCAATTCTCGACAAACATAAAATCCTCGAGACCAACGCGACCCTCCTTCTGGTGTGCAGCTTCCTGGTTGTGACCATCGGTGGTCTGGTGCAGATCGCACCGCTGTTCTGGCTGGAAAACACCATCGAAGAGGTGGAGGGCATGCGTCCCTACACCCCGCTGGAGATGGCTGGTCGCGAAGTCTACATCCGTGAAGGCTGCTATGTGTGCCACAGCCAGATGATCCGCCCCATGCGGGACGAGGTCGAACGCTATGGTCACTACTCGCTGGCGGCGGAATCGATGTACGATCACCCGTTCCAGTGGGGGTCCAAGCGGACCGGGCCGGATCTGGCCCGTGTCGGTGGCCGCTACTCGGATGAGTGGCACGTGGACCACCTGCGCAATCCGCAGTCGGTGGTGCCGGAATCGGTGATGCCCAAATATGGCTTCCTTGAGCGGACCATGCTGGACGGCAAATACATCGGTGACATCATGGCCACCAATGCGATCCTGGGCGTGCCCTACACCGACGAGATGGTCGAAGCCGCGCAAGCCGACTTCATGGCGCAAGCGGATCCCGACAGCGATTACGACGGCCTGATGGAGCGCTATGGCGAAGACATCAATGTGCGTAACTTTGATGGCCAGCCGGGTGTTTCCGAAGCGGACGCTCTGATCGCCTATCTGCAGATGCTGGGGACTCTGGTCGACTTCTCGACCTTCACCCCGGATGCAAGCCGCTAAGCGGGAGGGACAGATGGAAGAATACACACTCCTGCGGCAGTTCGCAGACAGCTGGATGCTGTTAATGCTGTTCGCTTTCTTCATCGGGGTCGTTGTCTGGGTGTTCCGCCCAGGCAGCAACCGGGTCTACCGCGACACGGCAGATATCCCCTTCCGGCATGACGACAAACCCGCCCCAGCAAAGGGTAAAGCCAAGGAGGCGCGGACATGAGTAAGAAACCACAAAAGTTCGATAGCGATCCGAAGACAACCGGCCATCAATGGGACGGGATCGAAGAGTTCGACAATCCTATGCCGCGCTGGTGGCTCTACACCTTCTACCTCTGCATCATCTGGGGCATTGGTTACACCATCGCCTATCCGGCATGGCCGATGATCAACTCGGCCACGGCCGGGGTACTGGGCTGGTCGACCCGTGCGAATGTGGCCAGTGAAATTGCGGCCGTGGAAGAGGCAAACGCCCCGACCAATGCCAAGCTGGTCGAAACCGACCTGACCGAGATTTCGGCGGACCCGGATCTGAATGCCTATGCGGTGTCGGCTGGCTCCGCCGTGTTCAAGACCTGGTGTGCCCAGTGTCACGGCTCTGGCGCTGCGGGTGCCAAGGGTTATCCCAACCTGCTGGACGATGACTGGCTTTGGGGTGGTTCGGTGGAAGACATCCACGCGACTGTGGCCCACGGCATCCGCAATGAGGACAGCGACGATGCGCGCTACTCCGCGATGCCTGCCTTTGGCCGGGATGAGCTGCTCGAAGCCGAAGAGATCGATCAGGTCGTGAACTACGTTATGTCCCTGTCGGGCGAAGCGCAGGATGCCTCCAAAGTCGAAGCAGGCGCTGTTGTTTTTGAAGACAACTGTTCGTCCTGCCACATGGAAGACGGCACCGGTGATCGCGCTCAGGGCGCTCCGAACCTGGCCGATGCGATCTGGCTCTATGGCGGCGATTACGACACGCTGACGGAGACCGTGACCAATGCGCGTTACGGTGTGATGCCGGCCTGGAACCTCCGCCTCAGCGAGGCCGAGATCCGCGCGGTTACCGCCTATGTACACCAGCTGGGTGGCGGCGAATAAGACCGGGTTCCGCAGCAAATATCGGAACACGTAAAAGGGCTGCCCAACGGGTGGCCCTTTTCATTTTGCCCTTGCCCGGGCTGCTTGGTTCTGCCGGTTCAGGGGTCTGCCCTGTGGGGGGCGACCGTGCGCCTAGTCTGGCTGCTCAGCATGATCGCCGCAAGGATCAAGGCGCACGCGATGGCCTGCGCTAGAGAGATCCGCTCTCCGAAGGCGATGACACCTACCGCGAACATGGTTGGCAGTTCGATGCTGCCAATGACAGCGGTGCGCGCGGCGCCGATCATCGGGCTGCAGACGGAATAGACCAACTGCGGCACCAGCGCCGTGCCAAGGCTGATCCCCAGCAACAAAAGCCAGCCTTCGCCGCCGTTGGGGACCATTGCAGCCGCATCCGTCGTCATCACCAGCGGCAAGAGGCCCAGAACGGATCCTAACGAGACCGCCGCGATCCGGGCCAAAGGCGGAAGAACGGTCAGCCGGTAGACCAGCACGGTGATGCCAAATCCAAACCCCAAGGGCGCGGCCAGAGAAACCACCAGGGCTGGCAGCGCGGCAGAAGGGACCGCACCCGGGCCGCTGGCAATTGTCGCGGCAACCACGATCAGACCGGCGGCCCAGACGGCGCGCAGGGGCGGTCTGTCACGAAACAGCACCCAGGCGATCAGCAGCGTGAACACCGGGTAGGTCATGTAAAGAACCCCGACCACGGAGACCGGCGCGCTGCGCAGGGCGCTGACATATCCAATCCAGCCAAGCCCCATCAGTGCCCCGGCCGCCATCCCCCACAGGATTGCGCGGGCTTTGTCCCGGTGCAGGAACAGCAGCGGCGAGAGGACCACGGCCGCCAGGGTGAAACGGTAAAAGGCGATGATGTGGGGCGGCATGCCCTGTTCGGTCAGGCTGCGGGCAAAAAACGGCAGCGCCCCAAAGCAGAGCGAAGCAAACAGCACGCCCGCGCTGGCCAGAACAAGCGAGGGGGCGGCAGGAAGCGGGCTGGAAGAGCGATCTGACATCCAAAGCCGATAGCACCGGTTTGGAATTCCGGCAAGAATTCCACGGCGACCTGCGGCGGGCCCAGTCAGAGCTGCGCAGCCGGGCGGCAGTTTCTATCCAATTGGGCGCCTTTAGTTTGCGTGACTTGATCCGTGTCAAATCGCTTTGGGCTGTCGCGTGCTTATATCGTTTCAAAGAGAAACAGGCCCTGCAGGGCGATAGGCATCAGGGTGATGCTTTCCTGCCGGGTCCTTCGCATCCCGCCGGTACCGACGTGCTGGTTAGGCGGGTACAGGCGTCGGCTTTTCGATCTGTTCGCGCGTTTCCTGAAAAGCCGACGCTTTTTCTTCCTAGATTTTCTGCGGGTCGATGCAGCGGGTGCGTCGCGCTGGTTGATTGCCGCGCCGTGTAAGCCAGGCTTTGATCCGGCCAAGGCGGCTCCGTGGCTGGGGCAGCGGTTTGGCGGGTGGCATATCCCGCAGGGGGGCGCAGTCGAGGCGGGTCGCGGTGAATACGGTGCGTGCGTAGATGTCGGTCAGCATTTCGGTGCCTCCTGAGTTTGAACATGTCCGGTACTGTTGCGCCAAAACGCGTTTCATGCGACTCAGGAAAAAAGTCACTATGTAAGTCAGGGTTACATATGGAGTGGTTTAGCCTGCCGCCTCTGGCTGCGCTCAGAGCCTTTTCTGCCTTTGCCGAAACGTCGAATGTGGTGAAGGCAGGGGTGGCGCTGAATGTCAGCCACGCTGCCATTAGCCAACAGCTCAGGGCGCTGGAACGCCATATGGGCGTGGCGCTTCTGGACCGCAGTGGCCGGGCGCTGCGGCTGACGCGCGAGGGGGAGCATCTGGCGCGCGGACTGCAACTGGGGTTCAGTGCGATTCAGACAGCGGTTCAGGACCTGACCGTTTCTGGCGCGCAACGGCCGTTACATGTCAGTTGCACGCCGATGTTTGCCGCCCAGTGGCTTATGCCGCGCCTTGCAGAGTTCCGCGTCCTGCATCCTGAGGTGGATATGGTGCTGGACCCAAGTGGCGAACTGGTCGAACTGACGCCGGGCGGGATCGACATTGCGCTGCGTTATGGTTCTGGCGATTGGTCCGGGTTGGCGGCTGAGATGTTGCTGCAATCGCCGATGTCCGTGGTTGCGGCGCCGGATCTACTTGATGGGCGCAGCGTGTCTTCGCCGCAGGACCTGCTCGATTTTCCCTGGCTTGAGGAATTGGGAACCACGGAGGCGGCCAAATGGCTTGTCTCCCGTGGTGTCGTCGACGCCCTACGTGGCCCCCGGGTCCGGCTGCCTGGAAATCTGCTGATGGAGGCGGTGCGCGGCGGGCAGGGCGCGGCGGTCAGCGTGCGCGCCTTTGTCGAAGAGGACATCAGGGCGGGGCGGCTGGTGGACCTGTTCACAGAGGACGACACGCGCGGTTATCACATCGTGACCCGGCCCGGCGTGCTGCGGTCGCAGGCTCGCAAATTCATCGCCTGGCTCAGGAAGCACCGGCAGGTTCCGAATGCTGTGGCGGAGGATGACACCGGCGATAACTGACGGGCGGGACAACACAATTTTGTGAAGCTGCGCCTGTGAGCCCGCCGATCCCGGTTGCGTGCCCATGATCCCTTGATCACAGAGACGTTTGCAGATGCGGAGACGTGCAAAAAGGTCGCGTTGCGCATCCATATAAGGTCGCTGACAACCGTTTCAGCGTATGTCGTCAACCTATCACGGTATGTGGTGGCCGGTTTTTTTGACGTGACCAAAGGGTGGCAGGACGCTGGCAAAGATATTTGTCCGATATCCTTTTTGATCCACGTCAAAGCTGTGCTGCGCCGCATCTGTGAGAACGCAAGACAAAGAGCAAATTCAGTGGAGTGAGTCCGTGAGCGATTCCGATCCCGCCCCAAGCCTTTATGCCGCCAGGGAGCCGATTTTCCCAAGGCGCGTATCGGGCATGTTCCGCAATCTCAAATGGTATCTGATGGCCGTGATGCTGGGCATCTACTACATCACGCCGTGGATCCGTTGGGACCGGGGGCCGTCGTTGCCCGATCAGGCGGTGCTGCTGGATCTTGCCAACCGCCGCTTCTATTTCTTCTGGATCGAAATCTGGCCGCATGAATTCTATTTCGTGGCCGGTCTTCTGATCATGGCGGGGCTGGGCCTCTTCCTGTTCACCTCGGCGCTGGGCCGGGTCTGGTGTGGCTATGCCTGCCCGCAGACTGTCTGGACCGACTTGTTCATTCTGGTGGAACGCTGGATCGAGGGTGACAGGAACGCCCGCCTGCGTCTGCACCGTCAGAAAAAGATGGATTTCCGCAAGGCGCGGCTGCGTGTCACCAAATGGGTGGCCTGGTTCCTGATCGGTCTGGCAACCGGCGGTGCCTGGATCTTCTATTTCTCCGATGCCCCGACACTGCTGCACGATCTGGTGACGCTGCAGGCGCACCCCATCGCCTATACCACCATGTTGGTGCTGACCCTGACCACCTTCTTCTTTGGTGGCTTTGCGCGGGAACAGATCTGCATCTACGCCTGCCCCTGGCCGCGTATTCAGGCGGCGATGATGGATGAGGACACGCTGACCGTCGGCTATCGTGAGTGGCGGGGGGAGCCCCGCGGCAAGCATCGCAAATCTGCCGAGTCGCAGGAAATGGGCGATTGCATCGACTGCATGGCCTGCGTCAACGTCTGTCCGATGGGGATCGACATCCGGGATGGCCAGCAACTGGAGTGCATCACCTGCGCCCTGTGCATCGACGCCTGTGACGATGTCATGGCCAAGATCGGCAAGCCGCGGGGCCTCATCGACTATATGGCGCTGTCGGACGAAGCAAACGAACGCGCTGGTCAGCCACCGCGCAGCGTCTGGAAACATATCCTGCGCCCACGCACGATCATGTATACCTCGCTCTGGGCTGTTGTTGGCTTTGCGCTGGTGTTTGCTCTGTTCATCCGCCCGGATATCGATCTGACCGTCGCACCGGTCCGCAACCCGACCTTCGTTACCCTGTCGGATGGCTCCGTCCGCAACACCTATGATGTGCGCCTGCGCAACAAGCATGGGGAGCCGCGCCAGTTCGAGCTGTCGATCAAGGGTGAGCCGGAAATGCGGATCCAGCTGGAAGGCACGCCCTATGCCTCGGTTCAGGTGCCTGCCGACACCGCCTTCCTGCAACGGGTTTATATTGTTACCCCTAAGGGAGCGCCTGCGTCCGGAGCCGAGTCGACCCCGGTCCGGATCTGGGTCGAAGACCTCAATAGCGGCGAGCGTGCCTACAAGGATACGACCTTCAACGGGAAAGGAAACTGAACCATGTCGGCAGACAAACCCCAGCGTGAGTTCACTGGTCGCCATGCGCTGATGGTGTTTGGCGGCGCTTTCACGGTCATCATCGGCGTCAATATTGCGCTGGCGGTCAATGCAGTGAAAACCTTTCCTGGTCTGGAGGTGAAGAACTCCTACACCGCCAGCCAGGAGTTCGATGCCCGTCGCACCGCCCAAGAGGCTCTGGGCTGGTCGGTCTATGCCTCGGCTCAGGACGGTCAGGTAAAGCTTGAGATCACCGACCGGGATGGCAACCCGGTCGAAGTGGCCAAGCTGACGGCCACTTTGGGCCGGGCAACCCACGTGAAGGACGACCAGAACCCTGATTTCCAGTTCAACGGCCAGGCCTATGTCGCGCCTGCCAAATTGGGCGCTGGGAACTGGAATATCCGGATGGTGGCGCGGGCCCAGAACGGCACTGAGTTCACTCAGCGGGTCATCCTGCACGTGGCAAAAGGGTAACGCAGATGACGGCTCCGATGCGTCCTCAGATGGCGGTGTGTCCGGGCTGCGTTGCGGCGCCGTCTGGAGCTGTGGAACAGGCTCCGACAGACGCACGGCTGGCCTTGTCCCTGCCGTCGATCCACTGTCAGGGCTGCATTTCCGCGGTCGAGCGCGGGCTGAACGCCCATCCGGGCGTAAAATCGGCGCGGGTCAACCTGACCCTGAAACGGGCTCTGATCGAAGCGGAGCCAGATGTTCACGCCGCCGATCTGATCCCGGTGCTCGAAAATCTGGGGTATGAGGCGCATGAGCTGGATGTGACCGCCCTTGCGGCAACCCAGAACGATACCGCAGGCCGGGATCTGCTGATGCGGCTGGCGGTTGCGGGCTTTGCTTCGATGAACGTCATGTTGCTGTCGATCTCTGTCTGGTCCGGAGCTTCGGACGCGACGCGGGACATGTTCCACTGGATCTCGGCGGCGATCACCTTTCCGGCGATCATTTTCTCGGCGCAGCCTTTCTTCAAGAACGCCTGGAGCGCACTGAAGGTCGGGCGCCTCAATATGGATGTGCCCATTGTCCTCGCTCTGGTTCTGGCGCTGGTGACCTCGCTTTGGGAAACCTCGCTGTCGGGGGAACATGCCTATTTCGATGCAGCGCTGACGCTGACCTTTTTCCTGTTGGCAGGCCGTTATCTGGACTATCGCACCCGTGCCGTGGCGCGGTCGGCAGCGCAGGAGCTTGCAGCGCTTGAGGTGCCCCGGGCGATCCGGCTTCTGGACGGTCAGGAATATGAGGTCCCTGTCGCCGATCTGGCCATCGGCGATCTGATCTTGGTGCGTCCCGGCGGGCGTATGCCGGTGGACGGGGAAGTGACCGATGGGCATTCGGAACTGGACCGGTCCCTGCTGACAGGGGAAACGCTGCCAGTCTTTGCCGGTCCCGGCACCGGGGTTTCGGCGGGCGAGGTGAACTTGACCGGGCCACTGACCATCCGCGCAACGGCGGTGGGGGAGGATACCTCTCTGCATCGCATGGCCGATCTGGTGGCGATCGCCGAGTCGGGCCGCTCGCGTTATACATCGCTGGCCGACAAGGCCGCCAAACTCTATGCGCCCGGGGTGCACATCCTGTCGGCGCTCGCCTTTGTGGGCTGGTATCTTTACACCTTTGATGTGCGCACGGCGCTGAACATCGCTGCGGCGGTTCTGATCATCACCTGTCCCTGTGCGCTGGGCCTTGCGGTGCCTGCGGTGACCACCGCAGCCTCGGGACGGCTGTTCAAGAAGGGCATGCTGATCAAGCATTCCACTGCGTTGGAACGGCTTGCGGGCGTGGATACCGTTGTCTTTGACAAGACCGGGACCCTGACGGCTGGCACACCCCAGTTGGTCAATCTGGACGAGATGGCGAAATCCGATTTGGAAATCGCGCTGGCGCTTGCTGCGCCCTCAGCGCATCCGCTTTCGGTGGCGCTGGCACGTGCCGCGCGGGAGGCCGGGATCACTCCGGCGGAGGTTTCTGAGCTGAAAGAGGTGCCGGGCTACGGCACTGAAGGCATCTACCAAGGCCGCCGCGTGCGGTTGGGCCGGGCGGCTTGGGTTGGCGCCGCGCAGGGCAGCCAGACGGCCGCCTGGCTTGATACTGGCGATGGCAATCCGCGCGGTTTCCTGTTCACTGATGTGCTGCGTCCCGGCGCGGCCGAAGCGGTGCGTGCGCTGCAGACGGCGGGTAAGGACGTGTTGCTGATTTCGGGCGATACCACCGGCGCGGTGGAGGCGCTGGCGAAGCGGCTTGGCATCGAGAAATGGGTGGCCGAGGCGCTGCCGGAGGATAAGGCCGGGCGCATCCGCATGCTTGCAGGGCAGGGGCGCAAGGTGCTGATGGTCGGGGACGGTCTGAACGACACTGCGGCCCTCGCGGCAGCGCATGTGTCGATCTCGCCAGCCTCGGCGCTGGATGCGGCACGGGTGGCCTCGGATATCGTGCTATTGGGGCAAGATCTGGAACCCATCGCCGATGCCTGCACCGTGGCGCAAAAGGCGATCCGCCGGATCCGCGAGAATTTCCGCCTTGCCACCCTTTACAACGTGATCGCGGTGCCTTTGGCTGTGGCAGGGCTGGCAACGCCGCTGATCGCGGCGCTGGCGATGTCCAGCTCTTCGATCACCGTATCGCTGAACGCGCTGCGCCTGAAATCCTGAGCTGAGAAAGTCCGCAAGATGAGCGTCCTGTCCTATTTGATCCCAATTTCGCTGATCCTGGGCGGCGCGGCGCTTGTTGCCTTTATCTACACCGTGCGGTCGAACCAGTATGACGATCCCGAAGGCGATGCTCGGCGCATCCTGAGCGATGAATGGGATGATCACCCGAAACCCTGACCCTTGGCGCTGTGCAAGATCACACAAAAGAAAAGGCCCCGCCGTCCGGGGCCTTTGTCGTTTCTGGTGGTCTGGTGCCTTGCCCCTTGCATAGGGCAAGGGGGTCAGGAGGCAGGTCCCAATGTATCGCAGGTCACGTTGCGGGCCTGTAGGCGCCGACAAGCCAGTTCCGCGCTTTCCTTGCTCATGCCAAGGAAGTTGGCTTCAAACCCCAATCTGGATTTGGACACCTTGCGCAGCGAGCCGTTGAGCGTTTCCATTTCCGACAGGGCCGTGCGCAGAAGGACCTTTTCCGCTTCATACCGGTTGGTGTAGCGGCCCACGTTGATACCCCAGTAGCGGCCCCCGGAGGTAGAAAGGCGGGTTACAACAACCGGTTCCGGCTCGGCGGCGGTCTCTGCCTTTGCCAATCTGGCCGGGCGGGCGACGGGGCGCAGGCCTTTGAAGAAGGTCTTCACAGCCGCGCCAACGGTCGGTTTTTCGGCAGAGGCGGGAACTACTTTGGCTTCGGTGATCGCGGCTTCGACGCTGGCCTGCAGGATCTCGGGGTCGAGCTTGGGCGTCGATGCCACGGTATCCGCAGCGGTTTCTTCTGTGGTCTGGCTGGCTTCGGCGACCAGCACCGGCGCTGTATCTTCGGCAGGCTCGGTTGCGGGGCGCAGGCGCGGACGCAGGCTGGTTTGGACCCGGCCGCTGACGCGGATGGTCTTGCCTGCGGCGCCATCAGCCACCTGGATGTTCTGGTTGCCCACATAGGCGGGCATCGCCGGTTTGCGCAGTTTTGCGTGCGCCGGGGCACGGCGGAAGCCGAGGTCCAAAAGCTCTGCGACCTTGGCGTTGCGCGAGGTCGAGGATTTACCGCCGAACACGGTAGCGATCACTCGCTCGTTGCCGCGCTTGGCCGAAGCCACGAGGTTGAAACCGGCGGCGCGGGTATAGCCCGTCTTGATCCCGTCAGCGCCCTTGTAGGCCGCCAGAAGGCGGCGGTTTGTGTTGGGCACGACGCGCACGCCGGCGTCGGTGGAGGTGCGCGAAAACAGGTTATAATACTCGGGGTAGTCATAAAGCATGTGACGTCCCAGGGTGGTCATGTCCCGGGCGGTGGACATATGGCCGCTTTCGGTCAGACCGTGGGCGTTCTTGAAGGTCGTGCGGGACATGCCAAGCGCCTTTGCGGTGCGGGTCATGCGGCGGGCAAAGGCGGCTTCGGATCCGGCCAGGGTTTCGCCGATGGCGGTCGCGGCGTCATTGGCTGATTTCACTGCGGCGGCACGGATCAGATATCGAAATGCGATGCGCTGCCCCGAGCGAAGTCCGAGCTTGGAGGGCGGCTCGGAGGCAGCGTTGCTGCTGATGCGAACCTTGGTATCCAGCGATATTTCACCGTTCCGGACTGCTTCAAACGCGATGTAGAGCGTCATCATCTTGGTAAGCGAAGCCGGGTGCAGGCGTGTGTCGGCGTTGCGCGAGTGCAGCACCTCGCCGGTCCGGGCATCCACGACCATTGCCGCATAGGGGGCGGCGGTTGCCTGGGTAGGCGGAAGGCCCACCAACGCGACTGTTAGAACAACACCCAAGGCCCAAGCCATCTGCCGGGCGAATGCCCGCAGGGCGTGGGTCAGCGGAATACACCTGACCTGCACGATATCTGCCATTTTCTGCCTCTCGCCGCCGGTTTTCCGGCTGACTGTTCTACTTCTTTAACAAAACGGTAGCATGTGATGGCGCTGGAATAAACCATTTCCGTGACCGGTTCTGCGGCTGCGGCAGGTACAAATACCGACATGTTGTAGCGGCTTTGAGTGCGTTGCCTAGATGTGCGTTTGGTTAAAAAAGTGTTGACCAAAAAGGTGGAAAATTGGGCGTCTGGCCCGCTTTGCAGCGCTGAAAAATCAGTCTAGGCGATGCGTTTCGGCAACAGGTTTTTGGCGCGTCGAGCTGTGCGGCTTGCGGGTTGAGTTCTATCCGATTTCCCGGATCAGATCCTGAAGGCAGCCAAGGTCCGAAATCTCGTGATACCGGGGGTGCCCCTCAGGTGCCTCGGCGTGCTCGACCTCCCAGATCAGCCCGTGCGGCACATAGGTGCCCCAGCCTCCGGCCTTGATCATCGGTACCACGTCCGAGCGCATGGAGTTTCCCACCATCATTGCCTGTGCCGCGCCGGTCCCGTGCCGCTCGAAGATATCGTGGTAGATAGGGGCGGTTTTTTCCGAAACGATTTCGACCCCATCGAACAGATCGCCCAGCCCCGATTGCGCCAGTTTGCGCTCCTGATCCAGAAGATCACCCTTTGTGATCAATACGATACGGTAGTCACCAGCCAGTTTCTCCACGGCCTCACGGGCATGGGGCAGCAGGTCGATCGGATAGGACAGCATCATCTGTCCGGCGACGATCAGCTCTTTGATGACGCTGGCCGGGACCTGTGATTCGGTGACATCTATGGCGGTTTCGATCATCGACAGGGTGAAGCCCTTCACGCCGTAGCCATAGCGTCCGAGGTTGCGCTTTTCCGCCTCCAGCAGCCGCGCGGCTAGCGCATCGGGACCCATGTCCTGCGGCGTATGATCCTGCAACAACTCGGCAAAACGCTCTTGCGTGACACGAAAAAAGCGCTCGTTGTGCCAGAGGGTGTCATCGGCATCAAAACCGATTGTCGTCAAATTGCGTGTCACTGAGGCCATACACTCTCTTTTCCTGCGCGGTCAAAACGCTATATATGCGATGAAACCAATCCAAGCACGACCGGAATAGAGACGCTATGCTGCTTCAGCCAGTGATGATGACGGACAACTCGGACGACGACAGCGATCTTGGTGTCCTGACCAAGACCCGGCCGAAAACCCAGCGACCGCCGCGCTACAAGGTTCTGCTGCTCAACGATGACTACACCCCGATGGAATTCGTGGTCATGGTGCTGGAACGGTTCTTTGGCATGACACACGCGCAGGCGTTTGAAATCATGCTGACCGTGCACAAAAAAGGTCTGGCCGTGGTTGGTGTTTTCAGCCACGAGATCGCCGAGACAAAGGTCGCGCAGGTGATGGATTTTGCCCGTCGCCATCAGCATCCGCTGCAATGCACCATGGAAAAAGAAGACTGAAGAGGTCCCGCTATGTCCGTTCGCCTGTCGCTCGCTCTTGAGACGGGCGGCTTTGCGGTGCCTGCAGAGGGCCGTATCGCCGTTTTCCACCCGCGCGCGGAGCACGATCTGTCGTGCCTGCCAAAGGATCAGCTGGTGCTGATCCAGCCGATGCGCGGTGAATACGATGCCTTTGCCGCGCAAGGGTACGATTGTCGCCCCGAATTGCCGGATGACATGCGGTTTGCCGCTGCCGTGGTGTTCCTGTCCCGCGCCAAGGCGCAGTCGCGGATGGCGGTGGCGCAGGCTTCGGCCCTGACGGACGGTCCGGTGCTGGTAGATGGGGCCAAGACGGACGGAATCGATTCCATCCTGAAGGAACTGCGCAAACGCATGTCCCCGTCCGAACCGGTGTCCAAGGCGCATGGCAAGGTCTTCTGGTTCGATGGCGGCGGCGATGCGCTCACTGACTGGTTGCCACCCGCAGACGGCGTTGAAGTGGAGGGCTTCGTGACCGTGCCGGGGGTGTTTTCCGCTGACGGAATCGATCCGGCCTCGAAACTACTGGTCGACGCCCTGCCTGCAAAACTTGGCCGTGCCGTTGCTGATCTCGGCGCAGGCTGGGGGTATCTATCCCGGCAAATGCTGAGCCACTCTGAAATCGAAGAGCTGCACCTGGTCGAAGCCAATCATGACGCGCTGTCCTGCGCGCGGCGCAACGTTGCCGATGACCGGGCCCAGTTCCACTGGGCCGATGTTCGCAATTGGAAGGCGCCGGGGCAGATGAACGCGGTGGTGATGAACCCGCCGTTTCACAGCGGCCGCAGCGCTGAGCCGGAGCTGGGTAAGGCCTTCATTTCCAGCGCTGCCGAGATGCTGACCGCTTCGGGCCATCTGTGGATGGTTGCCAACCGGCATCTGCCCTATGAGATCACCCTGTCAGAGCGGTTTGCCGCAGTCGAGGAAGCCGCAGGCGACAACCGGTTCAAGGTCTTGCACGCCAGCCGCCCCAAGCGGCAGCGGCGTTAGGGCGGTAAGGTCACCCCGTATTGCAGGTTTTCAAACCGAATGGTCCGGTCTAGGCTCCGGCTCAGTTTTCACTACGCGACGCAACATTCTGGAGTGCCCGAATGTCCTTTTCGATTTCCGGCAAGACTGCCATCGTGACCGGCGCCTCAAGCGGGATTGGTCTGGCCATTGGCAAGCAGTTCGCGGATGCCGGTGCCAACGTCATGTTTGCCGATACCAACGAGGCGGCCCTGATCGCGGAACTGGGAGAGCAGGCCGACGAAAGCAACATCCGCTACTTCGCCGGGGATCTGCGCGAAAGGCTGACCATTGCCAATCTGTTGTCGGCGACCATCGATGCCTTCGAAGACGTGGATATCCTCGTCAACGGCGCCCGTCAGGTGGTGCCGAGTGATCCGCTGGACCCGAAGGACGAGTCGCTGGAACTGCTGCTGACCGAGAACCTGTTGCCGACCCTGCGTCTGTCGCAACAGGCGGCGCGGCGGATGATCAAGCAAGGCGAGGGGCGCGAGCCGGGCGCTGCGCGCGGGGCCATCATCAACCTGTCGTCGATCGCGGCGCGGCGGACCCACCCCGATCTGATGGCCTATTCGGTGGCTTCGGCGGCGCTGGATCAGCTGACCCGGTCGCTCTCTGTCTCTTATGCGCCGCATGGGGTCCGGGTGAATTCCATTGCCTTTGGCTCGGTAATGAGCGCGTCGCTCAGGGGCACGCTCAAGGATAACCGGGCCTATCGGCAGGATATCGAAGACCACACACCGCTGGGCCGCATCGCCGCACCGACCGAGCTGACCGAAACGGCGCAGTTCCTTGCCTCGGACGCGGCCAGTTTCATGACGGGCCAGATCGTGACGGTCGATGGTGGTCGCACGCTGCTGGATTCCGTTGCCGCTCCTGTTCACTGATGAATGCCGGGACCTGCCTGCGCTCACGCAGCGCGGCGTCCCACAAGTACCGAAAGACGCTCTGAAATGACTGCTGAAATGAAAGACGAAAAAGCCCGCGCTGCCGCCTGGTTCCGCACCCTGCGCGATGAGATCGTCGCGGCCTTCGAGGCGCTTGAGGCGAGCCATGACACCGGCCCCTTCTCTGATCAGGCGCCGGGCCGGTTCGAGGTGAGCGAGACAAAGCGCACCGCGGATGATGGATCGGACGCGGGCGGCGGGCTGATGAGCGTGATGCGGGGCGGCCGTGTCTTTGAAAAGGTCGGCGTCAATATCTCGGAGGTCTACGGCACGCTTGGCGAGCGGGCGCAGAACGCCATGGCGGCGCGCAAGGGCATTCCGGGCATGAAGGACGATCCGCGGTTCTGGGCCTCGGGCATTTCGCTGGTTGCGCATATGCAGAACCCGCATGTGCCTGCAGTTCACATGAACACCCGTATGTTCTGGACACCGCATGCCTGGTGGTTTGGCGGCGGCTCGGACCTCAACCCATGCATCGAGTATGCCGAGGATACCGCCCATTTTCATGCGCAGCAGAAACAGCATCTCGACCCGCATGGCACGGATCTCTATCCGCGTCTGAAGGAATGGGCGGATGAGTATTTCTACATCCCGCACCGCCACCGGGCGCGGGGGGTTGGTGGCATCTTCATGGATGATCGTTGCACCGGTGACTGGCAGGCGGATTTCGCTCTGACCCAGGATATTGGCCGCGCCTTCCTGCCAGCCTATCTGCCGCTGGTGGAAAAACGCCGGGTTCAGCCCTTTGATGACAAGGACAAGGAGGCGCAGCTGGTGCATCGTGGCCTCTATGCCGAGTATAATCTGGTCTATGACCGGGGGACAAAGTTTGGTCTGGAAACCGGGCATGACGCCAATGCGGTTCTGATGAGCCTGCCGCCGCTGGCCAAATGGGTCTGAGTGGCGCAGCAAACTGGCTCCGGGCATATCGGTTTCTGCGGAAATATCCGAGGATGTAGTCCGCGCGGGCCAGAGGCGGGGCAAAAGACTGTGTTTGTTTGTGTGCGGAGGGATGATGCGGTTCTTTTTGATGTCGGCCCTTTGCCTTGTGACACTGGCTGCCTGCGGCACCCGGCCCGAACCGGAGCGCCCGGCGCCGACCCAGCTTCCGTCCGATGCACAGCTGGCCCGGCTGGTGACCTATCCCCGGTTCGAGGACAGCGATCCTCATTCTTGGGAGGGGCGCACGCCCTACTCCTATGCCATTCACGGGATTGATGTGTCGCGCTGGCAGGGCGACATTGACTGGGACACAGCCAAGGCGGCAGGCGTCTCCTTTGCCTATCTCAAGGCGACCGAGGGCGGGGATCTGCTGGATCCGAAGTTCGGCGACAACTGGCGCGGCGCTGCACGGGCAGGGATGCCGCGCGGGGCCTATCACTATTTCTACTTCTGTCGCCCGGCGCGGGAGCAGGCGCGGTGGTTCATCCGCAACGTGCCGCGTGAGGCAAAGGCGCTGCCCCATGTTCTGGATATGGAGTGGAACCACCACTCAAAGACCTGCAGGCATCGCCCCGATGGTGCGCATATCCGCTCTGAGGCGCGTAAGTTTCTGGATATTCTGGAGGCTCACTATGGCCGCCGCCCGGTCATCTACACCACGGTGGATTTCTTTGCCGAAACCGGCATCGGTCGGCTGCGCGGCACTGAGTTCTGGCTGCGTTCCGTCGCCGGGCATCCGCGCCAGACCTATCCCAGCGCCTTCTGGCGGCTCTGGCAATACACCGGCACCGGGCGGGTGCCGGGGATCGATGGCGACGTGGACCTCAATGTGTTCCACGACAGTCCCGAAAGCTGGTTGCGCTGGTCCGGCCAGTTGGAACAGTAGGGCGCAGGATCAGGCCCGCCGCCAGCCTGCCTCGGCCAAGGCCTGACCATACCCTTTCGCGATGCGCATCTGCTCCCCCAGCCCCTTTTTCAGCAACAGGGCGTGC
Source organism: Pseudophaeobacter sp. A-200-2 (assembly GCF_041008815.1). Lineage (NCBI taxonomy): Bacteria > Pseudomonadati > Pseudomonadota > Alphaproteobacteria > Rhodobacterales > Roseobacteraceae > Pseudophaeobacter > Pseudophaeobacter sp. A-200-2. The sequence continues at coordinate 139,434 of NZ_JAXGFU010000007.1, forward strand.
ATGCGTCTGAGCTGCCAGCAGGGCACATGCATCACCATGTGATGCTCCAGATGGTAGTTCACCCAATAGGGCGCCACCAGAAGCCGGGCGAGCGGGCCTGCGCGGGTGGTGCGCACGTTCTGCAGCGGGTTTTCGGATTGCTCGGTGGCGCCATGCTCGGCGATGTTGCGCACCCGCAGCACGAACTGGAACCAAGTGAGATAGGGCAGCAGCCAGAAGGCAAGCCCCCACCACCAGTCGCCAATCAGACTGATGAGCAGGGCAATGCCGAAAAATACCGGCAGTGCCCCCCAAAGGCGCGGCGCCTTGAAGCTTTGGGCGAAATCGGAGTTCGCTGCCTTGATCGCGTCGTCATCTCCGGCCAGCTGCAGGGACATGGCGATCTGGCCCAAAAGCTGTTTGATGCCGGTCTGCCCGGTCAGATCGCGGGTGAACTTGCGCCGCAGCGAGGCGCGGGAGGTGGGGAATTTCGACGACAGAACCAGATCGGGATCCTTGTCGGTCTGGGTGAACCGGTGATGGGTCAGATGGTAATGCCGATAGGCGCCCAGATCCGCCAGAATGGGGCGACCGCAGAGCCAGTCCCCGGCAAGCTCATTCCAGCGGCGGGTCTTGAACAGCGCGTTATGGGCGGCCTCGTGCATCAGGATCGCCAGCCCCAGCTGGCGCGAGCCGATCACCATCACGGCGAGCACAAAGGTCAGAACATTGGGCCAGAGCGCGAAGAGCGCGATCGCCAGGGCAATCGTGCCCCAGCAGTGCAGTAGCAACCACAGTCCCATAGGATCCGATCGTTCCGCCAAAGGGCGAATTTCGTCAGAGCTGAGATATGTTTTTCCCGGTGTCATGCGTGTAGTCCTCCCAAGCCTCAGGCTTCCAGCAGAAGCGCAAACAGGTCAAGAAAACCGTGGCGTCAGGTCCGGGGCAGGGCGGTCAGCCGCGCCAGTCGAAGAAACCTTCCCCGGCCTGTTCCAGCAGCTTTGCGGCCATTTCGCGGCCCAGCTCCGGTCCGTCCTCGATCGCGCAGGTCTGCGCGTCCTGAAGGGCTTCGGAGCCATCGGGGCGCAGCACTTCGCCGCGCAGGCGCAGGGTGGTGCCATCAAGCTCCGCAAGACCCGCGATGGGCGTTTCGCAAGACCCGTCCAGAGCCGCCAGAAAGGCGCGTTCGGCCGCAAGACGCTGTGCGGTCTCTGTATCATGGATGGCCGCCAACATATCGCCTGCGCGGCTGTCATCTGCGCGCCGTTCGATGCCAATGGCGCCCTGCGCCACGGCGGGCAGCATGTCGTCGGTGTCGATGCCGGTTGCGGGCACGTTCTCCATCGCCAGACGATTCAGCCCGGCCATCGCCAGGAAGGTGCATTCGGCCACGCCGTCGTCGAGTTTCTTCAGGCGGGTCTGCACGTTGCCGCGGAACTCCACCACTTTCAGGTCGGGGCGGCGGTTCAGCAATTGCGCGCGGCGGCGCAGCGAGGAGGTGCCCACGACAGAGCCCGGCGCCAGTTCGGTGATCGAGGACAGGCTCGGGGAGATGAAAGCATCGCGCACGTCTTCGCGCGGCAGGTAGCAATCCAGCACCAGACCCACAGGCTGCGCCACTGGCATGTCCTTCATCGAATGCACCGCGATGTCGATGGCGCCGGTCAGCATCGCCTCTTCGATTTCCTTGGTGAAGAGGCCCTTGTTGCCGATCTCCTTCAGCGGGCGGTCCGCTGCGATCAGCGCCTGATTGTCACCGGTGGTTTTGATGACGACGATCTCGAAGGCCTCCTGCGGCAGCTCGAACGCGGCGGCCAGACGGTCGCGCGTCTCATGGGCCTGAGCCAGGGCCAGCGGCGAGCCACGGGTGCCGATCTTCAGGGGCGAAGCGGGGGAGGGCAGGTTCTGTGTCATGTCAGAACCTTTATTCGCGACATTATGCCGTGACAAGCATCGGCCTCACCACCCTTGACAATTTGCCGCTCAGCCTAGACCTCAGTACCCAAGAGAGAAGCGAGGAATCCCATGGCCGAACAGAAGAAACTGCTGCGCGCATTGGCAGGCGAAAAACAGCATGTGCCGCCGATCTGGATGATGCGTCAGGCGGGCCGCTATCTGCCGGAATACCGCGCGACGCGGGCCCAGGCTGGGGATTTCCTGTCGCTGTGCTACAATTCCGAACTGGCTGCCGAGGTCACCCTGCAACCGATCCGCCGCTATGGGTTTGATGCGGCGATCCTGTTTGCCGATATCCTGCTGGTGCCGCAGGCGCTGGGCGCGGATCTGTGGTTCGTCACCGGCGAAGGGCCGCGCCTGTCGACCATCACCACCGATGCGGATTTTGCCAAGCTTGGCCCGGTCAGCGACATCCACGAGACGCTGAACCCGATCTACGACACCTTGCGCATTTTGAAACAGGAATTGCCCAGCGAGACGGCTCTGATTGGGTTTGCCGGGGCGCCCTGGACCGTGGCGACCTATATGATCGCCGGACGCGGCACCCCGGATCAGGGGCCTGCCCATGCGTTGAAGGCAGAAAACCGTCCGCTGTTCGAGGCGCTGCTGGCCCGCATCACCGAGGCGACCATCGATTACCTGTCGAAACAGATCGAGGCGGGCGCCGAAGTGGTGAAGATCTTCGACAGCTGGGCGGGATCCCTGAAGGGCGAGGATTTCCAGAAGTACGCGCTGGAGCCCTGCCGCCAGATCACCGCGGCGCTGAAAGAGCGTCATCCCGGCATCCCGGTCATCGGTTTCCCGCGTGAGGCGGGCGACAAGTATATCGGTTTTGCCAAGGCAACAGGTGTCGATTGCGTAGCGGTGGATAATTCGGTGACCCCGGAATGGGTGGCCGAACATGTGCAGGTCGATGGTTGCGTGCAGGGTAACCTGGCTTCGCGTCACATGGTGACCGGTGGTCAGGATCTGATCGATGATACCCGCCGCATCGTCAACGCCCTGCGCGGCGGCCCGCATATCTTCAACCTTGGCCACGGGATCACCCCGGATGCCGACCCGGACAATGTCCAGCTGATGATCGATACGGTCCGCGAAGCCTGATCGTGCGTCGCGTTCAGCCAATCAATATGTGAGCGAGAGTAATGGATTACAGCAAGCAAGGCGGCCAGAAACCGGGCCGCAACGAACCCCGCCACAGCGAGCATAACGCCAAGGGCACCGACAAGAACCCCTACAGCAAGCGCGAAACCAAAGCAGAGTTGCTGGCCCGCATGAAGAAGGCCGCAGCCGCCCAGAAGGACGGCTGAGCCGCGCCGTTCGGCCTTTTTATTCGGTCAGGGTGCGGGCAATCAGCTCTTTCATGATCTCGTTCGACCCGCCGTAGATCTTTTGCACGCGGGCATCGGCGTACATATTGGCGATTGGGTAGTCCAGCATGTAACCGTAGCCGCCGTGCAGCTGCAGGCATTCGTCCACCACATCGCATTGCATCTGGGTGACCCACCATTTCGCCATTGATGCGGTAGCGGCGTCCAGCTCTCCGCGCAGGTGCTTAGCGACGCAGTCATCCAGGAACACGCGGGCGATATGGGCGATGGTCTTGGCCTCGGCCAGCTTGAAACGGGTGTTCTGCATCTCGATCAGCGCCTGACCAAAGGCACGCCGCTCTGAGGTATAGGCGATGGTGTCATCCAACGCCTTCTCGATCACGGCGGCGGCCCCAAGCGCGATCACCAGCCGTTCCTGTGGCAGCGCCTTCATCAGCTGATAGAACCCCTGTCCCTCGACCCCGCCAAGCAGGTTCTCGGGCGGTACGCGTACATCGTCAAAGAACAGCTCTGATGTGTCCTGACTCTTGAGGCCCAGCTTTTCGAGGTTGCGGCCCCTTGCAAACCCTTCGGCGCCCTCGGTTTCCACAACCAGAAGCGAGATCCCCTTGGCCCCCTGCGTGGTATCGGTCTTGCAGACCACGATGATCAGATCCGCCTGCTGACCATTGGTGATGAAGGTTTTGGAGCCGTTCAGCACGTAATCGTTGCCGTCGCGCAGGGCGTTCGCCTTGATGTTCTGCAGGTCCGACCCGGTGCCGGGTTCGGTCATGGCGATGGCGCAGACCATTTCGCCGCTGGCCATCTTGGGCAGCCAGCGCTGTTTCTGATCCTCGGTGCCATAATCGAGTATATAGCCCGCGCAGATCTGGCTATGGACGGAATTGCCAAAGCCGGAAAACCCGGCGGCGCGGAACTGTTCGGTGGTGATCACCGCCTCGTGCCGGAAATCGCCGCCCATGCCGCCGTATTCCTCGGGGACGCTGGCGCAGAGGAGGCCGAATTCCCCCGCCTTGTTCCAGAACTCCCGGTCTATATGGCCCTGTTTCTGCCAGCGTTCCTCATGCGGGGTCATTTCAGCGGTGAAAAAGCTGCGGCAGCTGTCTTGCAACATTGCCAGTTCGTCGGTCATCCAGGGGGAGCTATGCGCGGTCATCGGATCAGTCCTTGTCACGGCCCAGTTCGGCCAGAATTTCTTTTGCGTGTTGCCCGCGAACGGGACTTTCGGGCGCCATCCAGTCCCCTGCGCCGGAAAACCGTGGGGCAGGGGCGGCCTGAAGCGCGCCATGTGCCTCGACCCAGGTGCCGCGGGCGTTCATAGGATGGGTCAGCGCCTCGCCGGGGCTAAGGACAGGCGCGACGCAGGCATCGGTGCCCTCAAAAATACCTGCCCAGTGATCGCGGGGCTGGCTGGCAAAGATCCCGGCCAGACGCCCGGTCAGCGCGGGCCAGAGTGATTTGTCAAACTGACGCTGAAAATCGGTATCCTCCGCAAGATCCATCAATGACAGGAACTGGGCATAGAATTTCGGCTCAAGACACTGCACCGACATGAAGCCACCATCGGCGCAGGCGTAGGTACGGCTCCAGTGCGGGCCATCAAGCAGATTCTGCCCGCGCGCATCGCCAAAGTTCCCGGCCTGACGGATGCTCATCAACAGGTTCATCATATGGGCCGAGCCGTCATAGATCGCCGCATCGACGACGCAGCCTTCGCCGCTGGTGCGGGCGCGCAGGATACCGGCGAGCATACCCGCCACCAGATACATGGCGCCGCCGCCGATGTCGCCCACCAGCGTGGCCGGTGTCAGCGGCGCATCGCCGGGATTTGACCCGTACCAAAGCGCGCCGGACAGGGAGATGTAGTTGAGGTCATGCCCCGCGGCATGGGACAGGGTACTGTCCTGTCCCCAGCCGGTCATACGGCCAAAGACAAGGGCCGGGTTCACCGCATGGCAGGCCTCGGGCCCGATGCCGAGCTTTTCCATCACGCCAGGGCGGAAACCTTCGATCAACCCGTCGGCGGTTTCCACCAGCGCCATGAAGGTCTTGATGTCTTCGGGTTCCTTCAGATCCAGCTCGATCGATCGCTTGCCGCGATCCAGCACCGAACGCTCCGGCATGCCGGGGGTGACGCCGCCGCCCTTGCGGTGGATGCAGATCACATCGGCGCCCATATCGGCCAATGTCATCGCCGCGAATGGGCCGGGGCCAAGGCCTTCGACCTCGATGATGCGGGTGCCTTCCAGCATTTATGTCGTCTCCCAGTTTTGGTGGCCCGCCCCGGTGCAGGGCGGGCCAGTACGCTGTTTCTGAGTGTCGCGTGGATCAGGTGCCGGACAGGCCGCCGCCCACGACCAGGGTCTGGCCCGAGACGTAGTTGCTTTCGGGGATGCAGAATAGGTAGACGCCGCCCGCCGCCTCTTCCGGTGTGCCCGCACGGCCCACGGGGATCATCATCTCCATGCCCTGCACCAGTTTCTTGGGGATGCCGATGCCGATTTTGTTGCCTTCGACCTCGATCGATTTCTTTTCGTCCGTGGCCTCGGTCAGGCGGGTGGAGATCATGCCAAAGGCCACCGCGTTGACGTTGACCTTGAACCGGCCCCATTCCTTGGCCATCGTCTTGGTCAGGCCGATGACGCCGGATTTCGCTGCGGAATAGTTCGCCTGTCCGGGATTGCCGCCGGTGCCCGAAATCGACGAGATATTTACCACCTTGCGGAAGACCTCGCGGCCCTCGGCAGCCTCGGCTGCTGCGGCTTGCGTGATGAAGGGCGACGCTGCGCGCAGGATCTGGAAGGGCGCCTTCAGGTGTACGTCGATCATGGCATCGAACTGTTCGTCGCTCATCTTGCCGATGAAGCTGTCCCAGGTGTAGCCGGCATTGTTGACGATGATGTCGATGCCGCCGAACTTGTCGATCCCGGCCTGGATAAAATCATCGGCAAAGCCTGCCGCCGTGACGGATCCGGGAATGGCCAGCGCCTTCCGGCCCATCGCTTCGATTTCGGCAACGACGGCGTTTGCGGGGTCCGCGTCCAGATCGTTCAGCACCACATTGGCGCCGTCCTCGGCCAGTTTCAGCGCGATGGAACGGCCGATACCGCGGCCTGCGCCGGTGACATAAGCAGTCTTGCCTGCGAGTTTGCTCATCTTGTCAGTGTCCTTTGTCGTTATGGCAGCTCAATCAGGGCGGTCCCGGCCAGTTTGACCTCACCGTTCTGATCGGCGGCCTCAATCTCAAGCGCCACCAGATTGCCGTCGCGTTTCTCCACCACCTTGCCGGTGCAGGTGATCACCGCGTGAACTTGGGTGATCGATACAAACCGGGTGGTGAATTCGCGCACGGCCGATTGCGGTACCCAGCCCGTCAACAGGCGGCCCAGATAGGCCATATTCAGCATGCCGTGGGCAAAGACGTCCGGCATGCCTGCGCGTTTCGCGAAATCAATGTCGATGTGGATCGGGTTGTGATCGCCCGAGGCGCCGGCGAACAGCGCCAGCGTGGTGCGGGTGATCTCCTTGGTGGTGAGGGGCGGCAGCTGATCGCCCACATTGATCTCTGCATAGGTTGGCATGGTCATTACGGATGCCTCACGATCACGGTGCGGGTCATGCTGCCTGCGTCTTCGCCGAGCTGGTTGGTGGCCGAGGTTTTCAGATGCACGAACTCCATGGCGCCGCCTTTCTTGGCGTAGATGTCAGTGACCTTGCTCACCAGGGTAATGGTATCCTCGGCGCACATCGGCGCGCCATAGGTAAAGGCCTGCTCACCATGAAGGACCTTTGCGATGTCGATCTTCAAGAGCGTGATGAAATAGAACGGATCTTCGCGGTCCAGATCCAGCGAGAACAGGTAGGTGGGCGGCGCCAGCAGCCCACGATAGCCCGCCGCCTTCGCGGCCTCCTCATCCAGATAGACGCGGTCGCTCTGGCCGGTAGCGCGGGCAAAATCCCGCAACCGGCCTTTCTCCACCGTGACCGCATAGGGATCGGTCACGTGGCCGATGTAAGAGGTGTCGATCATCGCCGCCTCACTGCGCCTGATACATGGTGACGACGCAGGCGCCGCCAAGGCCGAGGTTGTGCTGCAGCGCCGTGCGGGCGCCTTCGACCTGCGTGCTGCCTGCGGTGCCGCGCAGCTGGCGGGTCAGCTCGTAACATTGCGCAAGGCCGGTCGCGCCAAGGGGATGTCCCTTGGACAAAAGCCCGCCCGAGGGGTTGGTCACGTATTTGCCGCCATAGGTGTTGTCGCCATCGGCGATGAACTTGGATGCGCCGCCTTCGGGGCAGAGGCCAAGGCCTTCGTAAGTGATCATCTCGTTATGGGCGAAACAGTCGTGCAGTTCGACCACGTCGACGTCTTCGATGCCGATGCCGGTTTGCTCCTGCACCTGTTTCGAGGCGGCTGCCGTCATGTCGTAGCCGACGACCTTCATCATGTCGTGGGCGTCAAAGGTGCTGGCATAATCGGTGGTCATCGCCTGGCCCGCGATGCGCACGTTGGTGTTCAGCCCGTGTTTCTTGGCATAGGCCTCGCTGACCACGACCGCCGCCGCCGCGCCGCAGGTGGGGGGGCAGGCCATCAGGCGGGTCATCACGCCTTCCCAGATGGTGGGGCTTTCCAGCACATCCTCGGGCGAGAGTTCATTGCGGAACAGGGCCAGCGGATTGTTCACCGCATGGCGGCTGGCCTTGGCCCGGATACGCGCAAGATCCAGCATGGTGGAGCCGTATTTCTCCATATGCGATTTGCCCGCGCCGCCGAAATAGCGCAGCGCCAGCGGGATCTCGGGCTGGCCAACCAGATCGTCGGTTTCCGCGTCAAAGGCATCGAACGGGCTGGGCCGGTCATCCCAGTGCGAGGTCAGCGCGCCGGGTTTCATATGCTCAAAGCCAAGCGCCAGCGCCACATCGACAACGCCCGATTCCACCGCCTGACGCGCCATGAAAAGGGCGGTCGATCCGGTCGAGCAGTTGTTGTTGACGTTCATCACCGGAATGCCGGTCATGCCAACCTTGTAAAGCGCCGCCTGGCCACAGGTGCTGTCCCCATAGACATAGCCCGCATAGGCCTGCTGCACGGCATCATAGGGCAGGCCCGCGTCCTTCAGCGCATCGCGCACGGCGGCAGCGCCCATTTCGGTATAGGGTTCATTCTGGCCGGGTTTGGCGAATTTGGTCATACCCACTCCGGCAACCATCACATGTACAGACATTGGCTCTCTCCCTTGCGCGAGTCGGAATTACACTTCCGGGTTACTTTCGGTTCGGGCTGGGCAAACTGTCAAGAAGAGTGTAACTCATGAGTGTAATTACCGGGCGTCAATAGGTCAGACCTCGCATGGGGTGGGCCGGGGGAAGAACGGCGATGGGCAATAAAACCTGGACGAAAACGGCAGACAGCCGCAGTGCGCAGCGCGAGATCAAACGCCGCGCAGTGCTGATGGCCGGTGCGCGCCTGTTCAACGATCAGGGTTATGAGCAGACCTCGCTTGAGGATATCGCTGCCGCGCTCAACATTACCAAGCGCACGATCTACTATTATGTGCAAAGCAAGGAGGACATCCTGTTCGGTTGCCACCAGCTGAGCCTGGAATTCCTGGGCGAGGTGATGGAGATCAGCCGCGATGACAGCCTGCCAGTGGCAGAGCGGATTTCGCGACTGATCCGCGGCTATTGCGAGTGGGTGTCCACCGATCTTGGCGCCAGCCTGGCCATGGTGCGGGCGCACAGCCTGTCGCCCGAGCGGCGCGAGGCCCTGCACGAGGGTAAGGCGCGGGTGGATTTTCAGCTGCGGATGCTGATTGAGAAGGGGATTCGCGAAGGCGTCATCCGCCATTGTGATCCGCGTCTTGTGGCGGCCGGGGTGTTTGGCGCGCTGAACTGGATCCCTTTCTGGAACCGCACTGACCGGCCGGTTCCCCACGAAGAAATTGCCGAACAGTATCTTGCAATGATCCTGAATGGTTTGCTGCCAGGCGCCGGGGGCAGCAAGCGCTGATCGGTGTCAGGCGCTGTCGCCCAATTGTTTGCGAAAGGCGCGCGGCGGCATGCCGGTGCCCTTGGTGAAGACGCGGCTGAAATGGGCGGGATCGCTGAACCCAAGATCATAGGCGATCTGCGCCGCGCTGAGCGACGTATAAAGCAGCATCCGCCGGGCTTCGCGCAGCATGCGTTCATTCACCAGATGCGATGCGGACTGGCCCGTGACCTGATGCACGATCCGGTTCAGATGGGTCGGGGAGACGGCGAGATCGCGTGCATACTCCGCCAGCGGGCGGCGGCTGCGGAAATGTTGCTCCACGAGGGTTTCAAAGCGGGAAAAGATCGGGTTGCCACCATTCTGACGGTCGCCGCCCTCAGCTGTGTGAATATGGCGGGCGACAAGGGCGGTCAGGGTTCCGGCGAGCGAACGCAGCAGCTGCGCGCGGGCAAAATTCTGGCCGTGGTATTCCTGATAAAGCGTTTCGGCCATGCTGCGCAGGTCGGGCGGCAGCGGCAAAACGCAGGCATGATCCAGCGGGCCGCGCACGCCTTCGCCGCTGCGGATGCAATGATCAACAAGGTCTGAGGGCAGGGTGACAACCCAGCCGCTGGTCTCTGGTTCGAACGTGTAACCGTGAACAACCCCGCGCGGAATATTGACGAAACAGGGGGCGGGCAGGCTATGGGCGTCGCCGTCCAGATCCACCACGCCGCCGCCACTGGTCATGAATAGGACCTGATGCAGCCGGGCGTGCCGGTGCGGTGACAGCTGCCAATCATGCTGCTCGGAGCGGGAGCGGATCGTCTCCACATGCAGCACGTCCGCCAGTTCATCGGTTTCCCCGAACAGGTTGTAGCTGCGGATCTGAAGAGCGCTGGTCATGTGCGAAATGTACAAGAACTTGCGCGCATGGTCCATTCGCAAAACCCGGACCCCGCGTCATATTGCCCGTCACCATGAAACGGAGACGCGCTTATGACCGTGCAGAAAACCCAAGTCGCAATCATCGGAGGCGGTCCTTCGGGCCTGCTGTTGTCGCAGCTGTTGCACCGCAAGGGGATCGATAGCATCGTACTGGAACGGCAATCCCGCGGCTATGTGTTGGGCCGGATCCGGGCGGGTGTGCTGGAGCATGGTTTCGTCAATCTGATGCGCGAGGCAGGCTGCGGAGAGCGCATGGATGCCGAAGGCGAGGTGCACGAAGGTTTCTATATCGCCCATCAGGGGCGCAACGACCGTATCGATCTGGAAAAATACGCAGATGGCGCCACGGTCATGGTCTATGGCCAGACCGAGGTGACGCGCGATCTATACGCCGCCCGCGATGCCATGGACGGGGTCGTCATTCACGAGGCCGCCAATGTGCAGCCGCATGATCTGAAGTCCGATAGCCCCTATGTCACCTACGAAAAAGACGGATCCGAGCACCGGATTGACTGCGATTTCATCGTCGGCGCCGACGGGTTCCACGGGGTCAGCCGCAAATCTATTCCCGGCGATGTGCTGAAGGAATACGAAAAGGTCTATCCCTTTGGCTGGCTGGGCATTCTGTCGGAAACCAAGCCCGTCTCGCCCGAGCTGATCTATGCCCGTCACGAGCGCGGCTTTGCGCTTTGCTCGATGCGGAGTCAGGTGCTGAGCCGCTATTACATTCAGGTGCCGCTGACGGATAAGCCCGAGGACTGGTCGGATGATGCTTTCTGGGCAGAGCTGAAGAGCCGCCTGCCTGAGGATGTGGCCGCTGGTCTGGAAACCGGCCCGTCGATCGAGAAATCCATCGCGCCGCTGCGCAGTTTCGTGGCCGAGCCGATGCGCTATGGCAATCTGTTCCTGGCCGGGGATGCGGCGCATATCGTGCCGCCCACCGGGGCCAAGGGGCTGAATTCGGCGGCGTCGGATATCTACTATCTCTACCATGGCTTTATGGATCACTACCTCAATGGCGACAGCGCCGGGCTGGATGGCTACTCCGAAAAGGCATTGGCCCGGGTCTGGAAGGCAGAACGGTTCAGCTGGTGGATGACCAACCTGTTGCATCTCTTCCCGGATGCGCAGGAAGTGGATCAGCGCCTGCAGTGTACCGATCTCGATTACCTGTTCTCTTCGGATGCGGCGCAGGCTTCGCTCGCCGAAAATTATGTGGGTCTGCCCTACTGACGTCGCGTTCGCACGGCTAGGTCTTAGCCTCCGGGCGTGCTTTCCTCCCTCGGGAAATGAGGGAGGAAAAAATGACGACAGTTGCCTATGAAAAAGACGGCCGGATCGCGCGCATCACTCTGAACCGGCCGGAGACCATGAACGCCATCGACGACCAGATGCCGCGGGATCTTGCGGCGGCCGTCGCGCGCGCAGATGCGGATCCGGGCGTGCATGTGATGGTGCTCTCCGGCGCCGGAGAGGCGTTTTGCGCTGGCTATGATCTGACCTTTTATGCTGAGGGCAACGGGTCGGGGGAGGCCACCCAGCCGATGCCATGGGATCCCATCAAGGACTATCGGTTCATGTGGGAAAACACCCAGCATTTCATGTCGATGTGGCGTGCGGTGAAGCCTGTGGTCTGCAAGGTGCACGGTTTTGCGGTGGCGGGCGGATCGGATATCGCGCTGTGCGCGGATATGACGATCATGGCCGAGGATGCGCAGATCGGATACATGCCCGCCCGCGTCTGGGGCTGCCCGACCACGGCCATGTGGGTCTATCGACTTGGCGCCGAGCGGGCCAAGAGGATGCTGTTCACCGGTGACAAGATTTCGGGGCGCGAGGCAGCCGATATGGGGCTGGTCCTCAAGGCGGTGCCAGCAGAGCAGCTGGACGATGCGGTAGAGGAGATGGCGGCCCGCATGGCCACGGTTCCGATCAACCAACTGGCCATGCAGAAAATGGTGATCAACCAGGCGATCGAGCAGACCGGTTTGATGCAGACCCAGCGGCTGGCGACGGTATTCGACGGCATCACCCGCCATTCGCCAGAAGGCATCGCCTTCAAGGAACGTTCTGAGGAAAAGGGTTGGAAGCAGGCGGTCCGGGAACGCGACGAAGGCACATACGACTGGACCCGGCAGGAGGAAATCCCGAAGGGCAACCGGTAACGGCCGGGCGCCATGCCCTGGGGGGCACGGCGCGGCGGCGCAATAGGGTGTGGTTTGGCGTCAGCCGGGCTGCATGGCCGGTGCGGGCGCCGTCCAGGCCGCCGTCAGGCGGCGACGGGCGATTTGAGGCGCTTCGGCAAGATCCAGCATCGCCACCGCGAAATCCGCATAGGTGATCTGCGACTGGCCCTCTGCGTCGGTGACCAGCGTATCGGTGCCAAATTCATAGTGGCCGGTTCGTGGCCCCGGCAACAGCATCGCGGGCGGGCGCAGGCAGGTCCAGGTGGCAGAGGTTTCCTGTTCCAGAAGGGCATCCTGATCGGCGCAGGCCTGCGCGATGGGGCGCACCGCGTCCGGCAGGAAATCGGGGGCGCTCAGAACCGTGTGGCCGCTGCCATCTGCCAGTTTCAGCAGCGCCGCGCCGCCAGTGATCAGCGCGGGGATCCCCGCTGATGCAGCGACGTTCAGCGCGGCGCGGGTGAGGGGAACCAGGTCTCCCTCGTGCCCTGCAGCGGGGCGCAGGGCGCTGATCACCAGGTCATGTCCGGCTGCGGCATCCGCTGCCGCGTCGGGTTTGCCGAGAAGGTCGAGCGACAGGGCGTCTACGCCGGAGGGTAGGGGGCCGAGCCGACTGGTATCCCGCGCTACGGCTGTGATGTGGTGGCCGCGGCTCACGGCTTCGCGCAGGGTGGCGCTTCCGACATCGCCGGTGGCGCCGAAAAGAATGATTTTCATAAGTGAACTCCTTTTGCCTCGCCGTCGAGATACTTTGTGGAAATCTCGACGTCAAGATAAGTGTCGCCCAAAGCAGTCCGCTCTTTTTGCACAGGTGCTGTTCAGAGTATCAGTTGCTTGGCTTGGCCGGGTCTCGGTAGCGCATCAGAACCGTCCGGTGGTTCAACTCCTGTCCGGTGTGTCGGTCGGTCACTACCGGATCGATCTCCTCGCCGCCGTCCCGGAGGACAAAGGAGAGGGGAGAGGGGGCCTCGCTGGGAAGATTGCTGCGCGCCCAGTCCTGCAAGGCGAGCATTACCGGGGCAAAGGCCTTGCCCGATTCGGTTAGTCGGTATTCGTGACGCAGGGGGCGTTCCTGATAGGGGCGGCGCTCCAGCAGGCCCATCGCCTCAAGCCGTTTCAGCCGTTCGGCGAGCAGATGCCGGGTGATCCCGAGGCTTTTCTGGAAGTCGTCGAACCGGCGCACACCCAGGAAACATTCCCGCAAAATCAAAAGGGTCCAGCGGTCGCCCACCACCCCCATCGCCCGCGCCACCGGGCAGGCGGCCTCTTTCATGTCATGCCATTTCATGAGGCAGTTCTAGCATGGATTGACAAGGTTCTCAAATGGAACCGATAATGGGTTCCAAATAGGAACTAACTATTGTGGCAACCATGCAGACCCCGCGAAATCCCGGGCTGCAGCCGCCGCGCCCCGACATCAGGAGGACCAGCCATGGTCAGTGTCACATCGAATGCAACGCTCAAACGCCGCCCACCGCCCGCACTGGCGATGCTCCAGCGGGCATCGGGCATGTTGGAGGCTATTTCTCCGGCGGCGGCCTCTTTCGTGCTGGCGACGCTGTTTACCCGGCCAAGACGGCAAAAGTTGCCGAAATGGGAGCGGGACTGGCTGCTGGCAGCGGCGGCGCGGCCCCTGCGGATGAAATCGGGTGTCGAGATTCCACTTTATGAATGGCGCGCGACGCCACGTGGCCATGGTGTCCTGGATGAGGCGCCTCTGCCGACCATCCTGTTGGTACATGGCATGTCGGGCCGGGCCGGGCAGCTCGGCGGTTTCGCGGCGCCACTGGTCAAGGCCGGGTTCCGGGTCGTGGCCTTTGACGCGCCGGGCCACGGGGCAGCTCCGGGGCGTCGCAGTTCGTTGCCGGAAATGCTGTGGGTAACCGAGGAGGTCGCGGCGCATCTGGGGCCGTTGACCGGGATTATCGCCCACTCCAATGGCGCGGCAGCCACGGTGGCTGCACTGTCGCGGGGACTCCGGGTGCGACGGGTTGCGCTATTGGCGCCGCCGACGGATCTGGCGGCCTATCTGGGTAAGGTCGCTCGGCTTTTGGGCTTTGGGCCGAAGGTGGCAAAAGGCGCGCAGACCCTGCTGGAAAAACGCTATGGTCTTCCATTCGATGCGCTGCGCGGCACTGATCTTGCCCGTGGGTTGGCGCAACCGTCCCTGATCGTGCATGACAATGCGGACCGTGTGGTGCCGGCCTCGGAAGGGCGTGCCTTGGCGGACAGCTGGCCGGGGGCGCGGTTGCATGTGACCGCAGGGCTGGGACACGGCAAGATCCTGCGGGATGACAGTGTAATCGCCCGGGTTGTCGACCATCTGACACCTGAGGTCGCGTCGGTCGAAGAGGAGTGATCAGGGGGTGCCCTTTGCACCCGCGTGACGCTTCCGTCTTGGCAGACGGCAGGGTGGCGGCTAGGTCTGTAAGGGATAAGAGACTGCCGACACCCGGCCATAACGGAGGACCCGCCATGCAGATGAGTGATCAGAAGGAAATTGCCGCCCCGCCGACCGAGGTCTACGCCGCGCTGCTGAACCCGGAGGTGCTGAAAGCCTGCGTGCCTGGCGCCACCGAGGTAACCGGCTCCCCGGAGGAAGGCTTCGAGGCTTCGGTTACCCAGAAGATCGGGCCGGTCAAGGCGACCTTTAAGGGGCAGGTGACCTTGTCGGATCTGGTTCCGGGCGAAAAGCTGACCATCGCCGGTGAAGGCAAGGGCGGCGCGGCCGGATTTGCCAAGGGCGGCGCAAAGGTGAGCCTGGAACCCTCTGATGGCGGCACCATGCTGAGCTATGAGGTCGAGGCCAAGGTCGGCGGCAAGCTGGCGCAGCTGGGCAACCGGATCATCGACGGCTTTGCCAAGAAGATGGCTGATCAGTTCTTCGTCAACCTGCAGACCCATCTGGCGCCCGAAGCGGAAAACGCTGGGGAAGACGGCGCCGAGGATGGCGGCGAAGAGGGTGAAGGCAAAAAAGGCTGGTTCAAGAAAATGACGGGCGGTTAAGGGGCGGCTGATCGGCGCCCGACCGTAGCAGCCGTAGCCTTTCTCTCTGCGCTGGCGCACATGCAACTGCGCGCCTGACCACTGGTGGCTGGATCAGTGGCTGGATAGCCTGCGCTCAACGAAAATATGGGGAGAGGCCATGTCAGCGATCCTGTCTATACGCGATCTGCGCAAGACCTACGAAGGTGGGTTCGAGGCGCTGAAAGGGGCCTCTCTGGAGATTGAAGAGGGCGAAATCCTTGCCTTGCTCGGGCCGAATGGCGCGGGCAAGACAACCTTGATTTCAACCGTCTGCGGTATCACCACGCCCACGTCAGGCAGCGTCACCGTCGCCGGGCATGATATCCTGCAGGAATTCCGCGCGGCGCGGCGGTTGATCGGGCTGGTGCCGCAGGAAATTAATCTGGAACCGTTTGAAACGGTCTGGAACGCGGTGCGGTTTTCACGCGGCCTGTTCGGCAAGCCCAAGAATGATGCGCTGCTTGAGGAGATCCTGAAGAAGCTGTCCCTCTGGGACAAGCGCAAGAGCCAGATCAAGGAATTGTCCGGCGGCATGAAACGCCGGGTGCTGATCGCCAAGGCGCTAAGCCACGAGCCGCGCGTGCTGTTCCTGGATGAGCCCACCGCCGGTGTCGATGTGGAACTGCGCAAGGACATGTGGGAGGTGGTGCGCGAGCTGAAGGCCGATGGCGTCACCATTATCCTGACCACCCATTACATCGAAGAGGCCGAAGCCATTGCCGACCGGATCGGGGTGATCACCAAGGGGCAGATCCTGCTGGTGCAGGAGAAGGCTGATCTGATGGCGCAGATGGGCCGCAAGCAGCTGGAAGTGCAGCTGACATCGCCGATCACTGAAGTGCCCGAGGCGTTGGCAGCACATGGGCTGGAACTGGGCGCGGACGGGCGGTCACTCATCTACAGCTACGACACAAGGGGTGAGCGGACCGGCATCACCGCGCTGCTCAACGATGTGGCTGCGGCCGGGCTGGTGCTGTCAGATGTGGTGACACGCCAATCCAGCCTTGAAGATATCTTTGTCGGTCTTGTCGCGGGAGAAGAGTCATGAACTGGACGGCGGTTGCATCAATATATCGCTTTGAAATGGCGCGTTTCTTTCGCACGCTGATGCAAAGCTTCCTGTCGCCGGTCCTGTCGACCTCGCTTTATTTCGTGGTCTTTGGCGCCGCCATTGGCAGCCGCATCGACGAGGTCGAGGGCATCGCCTATGGCGCCTTCATCGTGCCGGGGCTGATCATGCTGAGCGTGATCACGCAGAGCATTTCGAACGCCTCCTTTGGGATCTACTTCCCCAAATTCATCGGCACGGTTTACGAGCTGTTGTCGGCGCCGATCAATTTCCTTGAGATTGTCCTCGGCTATGTCGGGGCGGCCGCGACCAAGGCGCTGTTCATTGGGGTGGTGATCCTGTGCACGGCCTCGCTGTTCGTGGATCTGTCCATCGCGCATCCTTTTGCCATGGTGCTGTTCCTGCTGCTGACGTGCCTCAGCTTTGCGCTGTTGGGCTTTATCATCGGGATCTGGGCGAAAAACTTTGAACAGCTGCAACTTGTGCCGTTGCTGATCGTGACTCCGCTGGTGTTCCTGGGCGGGTCTTTCTACTCGATCTCGATGTTGCCGCCGATCTGGCAGAAAATCACCATGTTCAATCCGGTGGTCTATCTGATCTCGGGCTTCCGCTGGTCCTTCTTTGGCACCGCAGATGTTCCGGTGGGGACCAGCCTCTTGGCCATCGGCGGTTTTACCTGCCTGTGCCTTGCGGTGATCTGGTGGATTTTCAAAACCGGCTGGCGCATCCGGTCCTGATCGCTGGGCGATACAGCGCTGGCAGGCGGGCCGCAACATTCGGACGTTTGCCCGGGGTGGTGCGTTGCAAAATTGCCTGCGCACAGGTGCTTTTTCCCTTTGCGGTCGTTTCCCTGCCCCGGGGACCTTGTTTCGGGGCGGGGGGCATTCTACATCGGCGCCATGATCCTGCGCATACCCTTTGTCAAAAAGCCGCCTCTTGTCTCTGTGGTCCGCCTGTCCGGCGCGATCGGAATGCCGGGACGCGGCAGCCTGAGCGATGCGGCGTTGGCCCCTGTGCTGGAGCGCGCCTTTAGCAAGGGCAAGCCCGCCGCCGTGGCGCTGGAGATCAATTCTCCGGGCGGCTCACCGGTGCAAAGTTCGCTGATCGGCGCGCGCATCCGGCGTCTGGCCGAGGAAAAAGAGATCCCCGTGATCGCCTTTGTCGAGGATGTGGCGGCCTCGGGCGGCTATTGGCTGGCGGCCGCGGCCGATGAAATCTGGGCAGATGACAGCTCTGTTGTTGGCTCGATCGGCGTGATTTCCGCGGGCTTTGGCGCCCATGTGCTGCTGGCCCGTCAGGGCGTGGAGCGCCGGGTCTACACGGCAGGCGAAAGCAAATCGATGCTGGATCCGTTCCGTCCTGAAAACCCCGAAGACGTGGCGCGCCTGAAAAGACTGTTGAACGATATTCACACCAATTTCATCCATCACGTGACCAGCCGTCGCGGCGATGCGCTGAGCAAGGATGAGCCGCTGTTCACCGGCGAGGTCTGGCTGGCCCGGCGGGCAACCGAACTGGGGCTGATCGACGGGATCGCGCATCTGCTGCCGAAACTGAAGCAGCGCTACGGCGACAAGGTGCGGATCCGCCGTTATGGCATGAAACGCCCGTTTCTGAGCCGGTTTGGCATGCAGATGGCACAGGATGCCCTGGGTGGCCTTGAGGAACGCGCGGAATTCGCGCGGTTTGGCCTCTGACGTGCTGCTCAAAATCGTTTCCATTTTCCTGGTTGTTATGGCGGTTATGGCCATGTTCGGAAAGCTCCGGCTGCCCGGGCACAAGCAGCTGAAATCTGCGCGTTGCCCGTCCTGCGGACGCTTTAGGATTGGCAAAGGGCCCTGCGCCTGCGGAAAAGGAGGACCACGGCGATGATGCCTTGGTTGTATTGTGGACTGGGCCTGGTGATCCTGCTGCTGGCCGGGGACGCATTGGTGCGCGGGGCGGTGAACCTGTCGCTGCGCCTTGGCGTTCCGGCCCTGATCGTCAGTCTGACCATCGTGGCCTTTGGTACCTCGGCGCCGGAACTTCTGATTGCCATCAGCGCGGTTATGGAAGGTGCCGACGGCATTGCGATGGGCAACGTCGTAGGATCCAATACAGCCAATATCCTTCTGGTTCTGGGCGTGCCTGCGATCCTGATGCGGCTGGATACCAGCAAATGCGCGACGCAGAAAAACTATGTTTACATGCTCATCGCCTCGGTGCTGTTCATCGCGTTGGCTTTCGTCGGGGTGTTCACCCTGTGGTCGGGGCTGATCCTGCTGGCGGCGCTGGCGATTGTACTGGGCGGCGCATTCCGCGAGGCACGGGCACACCGGCGCAACCGGAATGGGAACGCGGAGGCAGCGGATGATCTGGAAGAGATCGAGGAAGCCGACCCCGACATGCCGTTCTGGCGCATTGGTGTCTATCTCGTTCTGGGGTTGGTCGGCCTGCCACTGGGCGCGGATTTGCTGGTAGACAATGCCACGATCATCGCGCGGATGTATGGCATCAGCGAAACCGTTATTGGTCTGACGTTGGTGGCGATCGGAACCTCCCTGCCGGAACTGGCCACCACGGTCATGGCGGCGCTGCGGCGGCAGGCGGATGTCGCGCTGGGCAATGTCATCGGCTCCAACATGTTCAACCTGCTGGCCATCATCGGTGTGGCAACCTTTGTCGGGCCGATCTCGGTCGATCCCGAATTCCTGCGCTTTGACCTTTGGGTGATGCTGGCGGCCTCGCTGCTTATCTTTCCTTTTGTCTTTTTCAAGATGGACATCACGCGCCGGTGGGGTGGTCTCTTGACCGGGCTTTATGTGCTCTATCTGTGGGTCCTGCTCTGACCACAGAAGCAGGCAGGCAATCAGGCAGGCAATCAGGGAGGCATCCATGCGGGCTTTGGTGACAGGAGCGGGCAAACGTCTGGGGCAGGCGATGGCCCTGAAACTGGCCCGGCAGGGGTTCGACGTTGCCGTCCATTACGCGACCTCTGAGGCTGAGGCGAATACCACTGCCGATGCGATACGGGGCTTGGGGCGGCGCGCTGAACTGGTGCAGGCTGATCTTCTGTGTGAGGCTGAAGCCGTAGAACTACTGCCTGCGGCTGCCAAGGCATTGGGCGGTCCGATCACCTGCCTTGTGAACAACGCCTCCATCTTCGAGCACGACAGTGTTGAAACCGCGACGCGGGAAAGCTGGGACCGGCATTTCGGCAGCAACCTGCGTGCTCCCTTCGTGCTGATGCAAGCGATGGCCGCACAAGAGGTCGAGCAGCCGTTTGATGAGAGCAATGAGCCGCAGGCCTGGGGGCTGGTGGTCAACATGACCGATCAGCGGGTACGGCGGCTGACGCCTGAGTTCAGCAGCTACACGTTGGCAAAATCCGCCCTCTGGACGCTGACACAGACGGCGGCACAGGGGCTGGCACCCCGGATCCGGGTCAATGCCATCGGGCCGGGGCCAACCCTACAGGGACCGCGCCAGAGCCCGCAGCAGTTCAACGATCAGCGGGCCAGAACCGTGCTGCAGCGGGGCGCCAATCTGGGCGATATCACGGCCGCACTAGGCTATCTTCTGGAGGCGCCCGCGGTTACCGGACAGCTGATCTGTGTCGATGGCGGGCAGCATCTGGCCTGGGAAACGCCGGACGTTGTCGGGCTTGAATAGCCCCTGCCGGACCGGTCTTTGCGAAAAGTTTTGCACCACCAGCGCGATGATCACAAACCCGTTACAAAAGTGTCTTTGTTTTCAAAACCTTGTCAGGCGTTGGAAAATTTTCAAAACGAAATCAAGATCTTATATATCCGCCTAAATTTTAGGCATTCATCCAAAACCGGTCGAAAACAAGGGAAAACGCTGGATAGCCCGAAGATATCTTCACACTTATCCACAGGAGTGGTGGATTTGTCCGCTCTTGAAACAGGCTGGGAAACATTGCAGCGACATGCGTAGAATCATATGTGTCAGGACATGATTGATCAGACTTCAGACGCATCGCCCGCGGAACCGCCGCGCAGCGGTTATGCCGTCATTCAGGACTATGTGAAAACGCTGGATTCCTCGCCCGGCGTTTATCGCATGCTCGATGCCGACAGCCGGGTTCTTTATGTGGGCAAGGCGCGCAATCTGAAGGCGCGGGTGTCGAATTACACCCGGCCGGGCAACAGCCCGCGGATCGAACGGATGATCGCGCTGACTACCTCGATGATGTTCCTGACCACGCGGACGGAAACCGAGGCGCTGCTGCTGGAGCAGAATCTGATCAAGCAGCTGAAGCCGAAGTACAACGTGCTGCTGCGCGATGACAAAAGCTTTCCCAATATCTTGGTGTCCAAAGATCACGCCTATCCGCAGATCAAGAAGCATCGGGGCGCCCGCAAGGAAAAGGGCAGCTATTTCGGACCCTTTGCCAGCGCAGGCGCGGTGAACCGAACGCTGAACCAGCTGCAAAAGGCGTTCCTGCTGCGCAACTGCTCGGACGCAATGTTCGAGAGCCGCACGCGCCCCTGTCTGCAATATCAGATCAAGCGCTGCTCGGCCCCATGCACCGGGGAAATCAGCGCCGAGGACTATGCCGCCAGCGTCCGCGATGCCGAACGGTTCCTATCCGGGCGCTCCACCAAGATCCAGGAGGAACTGGCGGAACAGATGATGGCGGCCTCCGAAGCGATGGAGTTCGAGCGCGCGGCCGCCTTGCGCGACCGGATCAAGGCGCTGACACAGGTGCAAACGGCGCAGGGCATCAATCCGCGCGGTGTGGCCGAGGCGGATGTCATCGGTCTGCACATGGAGGGGGGGCAGGCCTGCGTTCAGGTCTTCTTCATCCGGGCGAACCAGAACTGGGGCAATCAGGATTTCTATCCCCGCGTCGATGCCGACAACAGCCCCGCCGAGGTGATGGAGGCCTTCCTTGGCCAGTTCTACAGCAACAAGGAACCGCCGCGGCAGTTGATCCTGTCTGATGATATCGAGAATGGCGATCTGATGGAACAGGCGCTGAGCGAGAAGGCTGGGCGCCGGGTCGAGGTGATGGTCCCGCAACGCGGTGAAAAGACTGAACTGGTCGCTGGTGCCGTGCGCAATGCCCGCGAAAGCCTGGCCCGCCGCATGGCTGAAAGCGCGACGCAGGCCAAGCTGCTGAAGGGGCTGGCGGAGGCCTTCGGCCTAGACGGTCCGCCAAATCGGATAGAGGTCTACGACAACTCGCATATCCAAGGCACCAATGCGGTCGGTGGCATGATCGTCGCGGGCCCCGAGGGGCTGATGAAGAATGCCTATCGCAAGTTCAACATCAAGGGCGATGACCTGGTGCCGGGTGATGACTTTGGCATGATGAAAGAAGTGCTGAACCGCCGGTTCTCTCGCTTGCTTAAAGAGGATCCCGACCGGGAAAAGGGGCTGTGGCCGGATCTTCTGCTGATCGACGGCGGCGCCGGGCAGGTGTCGGCGGTGGCGGAGATCATGGCAGAACACGGCGTGCAGGATATTCCCATGGTCGGCGTCGCCAAGGGGGTGGATCGCGACCACGGCAAGGAAGAGTTCCACCGGCTGGGCGAGAATGCCTTTGCCCTGCAGCGCAACGATCCGGTGCTTTATTTCATTCAGCGTCTGCGGGACGAGGCGCACAGATTTGCCATCGGCACCCATCGGGCCAAACGGGCCAAGGCGATGGGGGCGACACCGCTGGATGAAGTGGCTGGTGTCGGCGCCAGCCGGAAACGTGCACTGCTAGCCCATTTCGGCAGCGCCAAGGCGGTGAGCCGCGCCAATCTGGCTGACCTCAAGGCGGTGGACGGCATTTCCGAGGCGCTGGCAGAGCGGATCTACGACCACTTCCACGCGCAAGGCTAGGCGTCTGATTTTGGGGTAGGGGGGAAACATGCTATTCTGGGCGCGCGTCCCTAGCCGCCCGGAGGAGCCATGGCTGTTTCCCTGACCGTAAAGCCCGTCGCCTACGACACCTATTCTGTGTCCGGAAAGACGCTGCCGGACATTGCTAAAAGCATCAAGAGCAAGGGGCCCAAGGACCCGAACGACAACAAGAAGGTCACCTTTCTTACCACCACGGAGCTGGAGTGCCTCACCGCCAAGGGCAAATACGTGGCGGATGGCAAGGCAAAGGTCGACAAGAAGACCGGCTGGTTCGAGGTCACGACCAAGGTTTCTACGCTGAAGCTGATCCTGCACACCACGGTGCGATGTCCGAAACGCTCGGTCAGCGGCCTGTCACCGCGGGCACTGATCGAATGGTACCGTTTTTATGCCTGTTGCCTCGCGCATGAGGGGGAACATCTGATCAAGGCCAAGAAGGAATGCGAGAAAATCGCCAAGGAACTGGACAAGCTCAAAGGCACCGGGCTGGCCGAAACCGAGGCGGAAGCCCTCAAGCTTGCTCAGGAAGACCTGATGCGGGTCATCAACATCCACATCTTTGACGACCGCAATCGCCTGAACGAGGTGCACCGGAAGTTCGATCATTCCAGTCATCACGGTGAAAAGAAGGGCGCACTTTTGGATACCTCGGTTGGGTGATCGGACCACATTCCCGGCGCAGCGGATCTGCAGCGACACAATTGGTCGCGGCCGGTCTTTGCCGGACCACGTCAAAATTTGATTAAGCCTGCTTTCCACTTGTGAAACAGCCGGATAATGTGCGTCCATGACGTGGACCTTGCCCAATATCCTGACCATCGTGCGGCTGCTGGCTGCACCCGGTCTTGCCATCATGTTTCTCTACTTCAGCCGTCCGCTGGCGGATTGGTTTGCGCTGTTGCTGTTTGTCGGCGCAGCGGTGACCGATTGGTTCGACGGCTATCTGGCG
This sequence comes from Pseudophaeobacter sp. A-200-2, assembly GCF_041008815.1. Taxonomy (NCBI): domain Bacteria; kingdom Pseudomonadati; phylum Pseudomonadota; class Alphaproteobacteria; order Rhodobacterales; family Roseobacteraceae; genus Pseudophaeobacter; species Pseudophaeobacter sp. A-200-2. The sequence goes on from NZ_JAXGFU010000007.1 coordinate 162,700, forward strand.
CGTGCCTGGAAGCAGGAGACCAAGATCGGCGCGATGCTGGATCCGATTGCGGACAAGGCGATGGTGGTGATCGCGCTGATGATCCTTGTTGGCTACGCGGCCGAGCATTGGGCGCCTTGGCTGGTGCTGCCCGCGACGGTTATCCTGTTTCGGGAGGTATTCGTCTCTGGCCTGCGGGAATACCTGGGGGATACGGCTGGCACGCTCAAGGTCACCAAACTGGCCAAGTGGAAGACGACGGCCCAGATGACGGCCATCGCCACCCTGTTTTGCCAAGGGGTGTTCGAGCACTATCTGGTGATGTCCTCCTTCGGGATGGATGATGAGCTGCTGGGGCAGATCCTTGCAGGGGAGGTCGAGGATGTAACCGGCCTCAGATGGAAATTCGAAGGCATGGTCTGGACCGGCCGCATCGGGCTGTGGCTGCTGTGGATTGCAGCGGCGCTGACCCTGATCACCGGGGCCGACTATCTGAAAAAGGCCCTGCCATTTCTGAAGGAGACGCGCTGATGGATGTCTTGTATTTTGCCTGGGTGCGTGAACGGATTGGCCTGCCGCGCGAGCGCGTTGAAACGACGGCGGCAACCGTGTCGGATCTGGTCGAGGAATTGCGCGCACGGGAGCCGCGCTATGCGGCGGCCTTTGCCGATATCTCGGCCCTGCGGGTGGCGCTGGATCAGGAGCTTTCCGATTTTGATGCCCCGCTTGACGGTGTTCGGGAAGTAGCCTTTTTCCCGCCGATGACGGGGGGCTAGGCGATGCGCGTTCTGGTGCAGGAAGGCCCCTTTGATCTTGGGTCGGTCACCGAAGCTTTTGCCGATGCAGTGGCCGGGGCCGGGGCTGTGGTGACATTCACTGGCGTCGTGCGCGATGCAGACACCGGCGATATGGCCGCGATGGAGATTGAGCATTATCCCGGCATGACGCAGAAGGCGCTGGAAAAAATCGCCTCCGAGGCGATGACGCGCTGGGATCTTGCGGATGCGCTGGTAATCCACCGCTACGGACGGCTGGAACCCGGAGAGCGCATCATGATGGTCGCAACCGCCGCTCGCCACCGCAAGGACGCCTTTGAGGCGGCCGAGTTCCTGATGGATTACCTGAAGTCCCGCGCCCCATTCTGGAAAAAAGAGGTCCTGCGGGATGGCGAGGCCGAATGGGTCGCCGCCAAGGACGCCGATGAAGACGCGCTGAAGCGCTGGTAATCCGTCACTTCAAGGACATTTAGAGCCTGCATCCGGCCTGCTGGGGGACCCCGGCGGGGAGCTTTCTGCTGTGTACACTTGGGATTTCGACAGGTTTCACGAATTAAAGTAAGTATACATATAATAATTGACACACGGCATCTCTAAAATGTAAGTGGACTTATCAAGTGCCGAGATCGTGGAGGAAAGCGCATGCAATATCACCTGAACGGATTTCGCCCGGGCGATCCCGCGGTGCACACGGACCTGAGACAAAACGGGGGGGATACGGCGCCGTTGCCCGACACGCTGGACGTTCTGATTGTCGGTACCGGCCCCACGGGTCTGGTGCTTGCCAGCCAGCTGGCTGCGTTTTCGGACATCCGCACCGGGATTGTCGAACAACGTGCTGGCCCCATTCAGGTGGGGCAGGCGGATGGGATTGCCTGCCGCTCGATGGAGATGTTCGAGGCGTTTGGCTTCAGCGAGAAGGTTCTGAAGGAATCCTACTGGGTCAATGAAACCTCGTTCTGGCGCCCAGATGCGGAAAACCCCGGCACGATCACCCGCAGTGGCCGTATTCAGGACACCGAGGATGGGCTGTCCGAATTCCCTCATGTGATCCTCAATCAGGCGCGGGTGCATGATTTCTTTCTGGAGACTATGGCCAATGCGCCGATGGCGATGGCGCCCTGGTACAACCAGCGCATCAAGAATCTGACGGTGACCGGAGATGCGGAGTATCCGGTGACCGTAACGCTGGAGAGCACGGAACCCGGCCATGAGGGAGAAACCCATGAGCTGCGGGCAAAATACGTGGTGGGCTGCGATGGCGCCCGCAGCCGCGTGCGCGAGGCGATTGGGCGCAAGCTGACGGGCGACTCCGCCAATCAGGCCTGGGGCGTGATGGATGTTCTGGCCGTCACCGACTTTCCCGACATCCGCATGAAGGCCACCGTGCATTCCGCGGAAGAGGGCAACCTTCTGGTGATCCCGCGCGAAGGCGGCTACATGGTTCGCCTCTATATCGAACTGGACAAGCTGAAAGAGGATGAGCGGGTCGCCAGCCGTAATATCACCCTCGACAAACTGGTCGCGGCGGCGCAGCGGATCCTGCATCCCTATACGCTGGAGGTGAAGGAAACCGCATGGTGGTCGGTCTATGAGATCGGTCAGCGGCTGTGCGACAAGTTCGACGACGTTCCGGCCGAAAACATCGACAGTCAGCTGCCGCGCGTCTTCATCGCCGGGGATGCCTGCCACACGCACAGTCCAAAGGCGGGGCAGGGCATGAACGTCTCCATGCGCGACGGGTTCAATCTGGGCTGGAAGCTGGCCGCTGTCCTGCGCAAGCAGGCGGTGCCCGAAATACTGCACAGCTACTCTGCCGAACGGCAGGGGGTGGCAAAGATGCTGATCGATTTCGACCGCGAGTTCGCCCGCATGTTCAGCGCCAAGCCCAAGACCGGCGATGCTGAGGGCGGCGTCGATCCCGAGGAGTTCCAGAAATATTTCGTGCAGCACGGGCGGTTCACTGCCGGCACGGCCATCCAATACGCGCCCTCGGTTCTGACCGGAGCGGACACCCATCAGGCACTGGCCAGCGGGTTTCCTCTGGGCATGCGGTTCCATTCGGCGCCGGTGATCCGACTGGCGGATGCGCGTCCCCTGCAACTGGGCCATGTGGTGCGGGCCGATGGGCGCTGGCGCCTCTTCGCCTTTGCCGCGGCCGATGACCGGGGACAGGAAGGCGGCGCTTTGCATGCGCTATGTCAGTATCTGGAAAGCGATGCCGCCTCACCTTTGCGGCGCTACACGGCAGAGGGGGCAGATATCGATTCCGTTCTGGATGTGCGCGCGGTGCTGCAGCAGGAGCACCGCAGCCTGACGCCGGGGGACATGCCCTCACTCCTGCGGCCTCTAAAGGGACGCTACGGGCTGCGCGATTACGAGAAGGTCTTCTGCCCGGATCTGAAATCGGGGCAGGATATCTTTGACATGCGCGGTATTGATCGGAGCCAGGGCTGCATGGTGCTGGTGCGTCCGGATCAGCACGTGGCCCAGGTTCTGCCACTGGATGCCCATGAGGCGCTCAGCCAGTTCTTTGACGGCTTCATGATCCCGGCAGCGGGATAAGAGAGACGGAGCTCTGCAGCCCCGTAACGGGGCTGCGGGCCTTATGCCGCTGCGAAATGGCAGGCGACCTGGCTGGCCCCATTGGGTTTCAGGACAGGTTGCTCCTGTCGGCACAGATCCTGCGCCAGCGGGCAGCGGTCCACAAAGGCGCAGCCTTTTGGCGGATTGATCGGGCTGGGCGGATCGCCGGACAGTTTCAGCGGCCGCACATAGCCTTTGGACTTGCGCCGTGCCAGAGAGGGCGCCGCTGCCAGCAGGGCCTGCGTGTAGGGATGTTTCGGACTGTCGAACAGCTCCTCCCGGCTGGCTTGCTCCACGATCTGGCCCAGATACATCACTGCCACATCATCGCAGAGGTGCCGGACCACGCCCAGATCGTGGCTGATGAACAGGTAGGACAGGCCAAGTTCCCGTTTCAGCCGCGCCAGCAGGTTCAGGATCTGCGCTTGAATGGCCACGTCGAGGGCGCTGACAGGTTCGTCACAGACCAGCAGCCGGGGGTTGGTGGTCAGTGCGCGCGCGATGGAAATCCGCTGCCGCTGCCCGCCCGAGAACTGGTGCGGGAAGAGGTTCAGCTGATCAGGGCGCAGGCCGACCAGTTCGAACAGTTCCTTGACCCGGGCCAGACGGCTGTCGGCATCGCCGATATTCATTAGGTCCATCGGCTCGCGCACGATATCCACCACCCGTGCCCGCGGGTTGAGCGAGGAATAGGGATCCTGAAAGATCAGCTGGATATCGCGCCGCCGGGCGCGCATCGCCTCGTCATCCAGTTGCAGCAGGTCTTCACCGTCGAACAGGATCTCGCCCCCAGCCGCAGGTACCAGCCGGATCGTCGACATGGCCGCGGTGGTCTTGCCCGATCCGCTTTCGCCGACAATGCCAAGGGCACGGCCCCGCTCCAGCGTGAAGGACACGCCCCGCACCGCCTCCAGAAAGGGTTGCGGTGCAAAGAGCGAAGGTTTCGGCAGGGCAAAGCGGACCTTCAGATCCCGTACATCCAGAAGCGTTGTCATATCCGGTTCTCCTCGACCGCGTGGCAGGCCGCGGGATGGTGGCCATGGGTGGCCAGAAGCGGCTTTTCACGGGTGCAGCGATCGGTGCGATGGGCGCAGCGATCAGCAAAGGCGCAGCCCGCCCCCAGCAAATGCAGCGGCGGCACCACGCCGGGGATTTCCGCCAAGGTCTCCGGCATATCGCCTTTGCCAAGGGCCGGGATGCAGGAGATCAGCCCTCGCGCATAGGGGTGTTGCGGATAGTCCAGCACATCGTCGGCGCTGGCTTCCTCGATGACCCGCCCGGCGTACATGACCGCCACCCGGTCCGCCATTTCACTGATTGCGCCCATGTCGTGGGTGATCAGGATGATGGCGGAGCCGAAATCGCGCTGGATTTCGTTCAGCAGGTCAAAGATCTGCGCCTGCACCGTCACATCCAGCGCGGTTGTCGGCTCATCCGCGATCAGCACTTTTGGGCGGCAGCTTACGGCCATGGCGATCATCACCCGCTGGCGCATGCCGCCAGACAGTTGGTGCGGATAATCCCGCGCCCGTGCGTCGGGCGACGGGATACCGACCCGGTCCAGCAGCGCCACCGCATCCCGCAGGGCCTGATCGCGGCTGACGTTCTGGTGCAGCATAATGGCCTCGGCAATCTGATCCCCGACAGTGAACACCGGGTTGAGCGAGGTCATTGGCTCCTGAAAGATCATCGCCATTTCCGAGCCGCGCAGGGCACGCATCCGGGATTCAGAGGCACGGGTCAGATCCTCACCATTGAGGTGGATCGCGCCACCGGCGATGCGGCCGGGCGGGGTTGGGATCAGCCCCATGACCGACAGGGCGGTGATGGATTTTCCGCAGCCGCTTTCGCCCACCACGCCCAGGGTTTCACCGGCGCTGACATGCATCGAAATGCTGTCCAGCGCGGTGACTTCGCCATAGCGGGTATTGAAGGTGACGCGCAGGTCTTCGATTTCGAGAAGGTGGTTCATCGTTCCCTCAGCTTTGGATTGAAGGCATCGTTGAGCCCGTCTCCGATCAGGCTGACGGCAAAGACGGTAAAGAAGATCGCAAGCCCCGGGAAAGTGACCGGCCACCAGGCGTCCAGAATGTATTCGCGGTTGGCTCCGATCATCAGGCCCCAGCTCATGACATTTGGATCGCCAAGTCCAAGGAAGCTCAGCCCTGCTTCGAAGAGGATCGCGACTCCCACAGTCAGCGTGGCTGAGACGATCAGCGGCGGCAGGGCGTTGGGCAGGATCACGGTCCAGATGATGCGTTTGTCCCGGGCGCCAATCGCACGGGCGGCGGTGACGTACTCAAGGTTCTTGATCTTCAGGAACTCGGCCCGTGTCAGGCGCGCGGTCTGCGGCCAGCTAACCACCCCAATGGCAAAGGCGATGGTGAACAGGGTGGGCGACAGCAGCGTCACCAGCACCATGGCAAACAAAAGGGCAGGCAGCACTTGAAAGAACTCGGTGACGCGCATCAAGAGGTTGTCGACCCAGCCGCCATAGTACCCGGCCAAGGCGCCCATCGCGATGCCGATCACCATGGTGATCGCAGCCGCAACCGCCCCGACCGCCAGGGTCGGCCCGCCCCCGGTCAGCATGCCCGCAATGATGTCTCGGCCCAGATAGTCGGTGCCAAGGGGAAACTCGGGCGTCACCCCGGGCGGTTCATGCGGAGCCCAGACGATGTCGAAGGGATCGCCGCTGTAAAAGAAGGTGCCGTATAGCGTCGCGCCGATGATTAGGGTCAGCAGCACCACCCCGAACAAGGCCGGAATGTTGCGGCGGAACATCCGCCAGGCTTCCAGTGCCGGGCTTTGGGCCTGATGCTCGGTCGCAGACGTGTCGGTTGCGGTGTTGTCGGACATCAGCTTTTCTCCCTCAGTCGCGGATCGGCCAGCCGGTAGCTCATGTCCGTCAGGATATTGGCGATCACCACCATGGCGCTGGCAAAGAACAGGACCCCCATGATGGTTGGGTAATCGCGGCGCAGGATGGAATCGAAGGCCAGCCGCCCCATGCCGGGCCAGTTGAACACGGTCTCCACCAGCAGCGCGCCCGAGATCAGGTTGCCGAATTGCAGGCCGGCCACCGTCAGGATCGGCAGGGCCGCGTTGCGCAGCGCATGTTTGAACAGGATCGAGCGCTGCGAGGCGCCCTTGGCCTTGGCGGTGCGAATGTAATCGGATCCCAGCACCTCAAGCATCGAGGCACGCGACAGCCGGGCGTATTGCGCCAGATAGATGATGGCGAGCGTAAAGGCCGGAAGGGCGAGGTGATGCAGCACGTCCAGCGCCTGCACAAAGATCCCCGCATCGCGCAGCTTGACCGATTGCATGCCTTCGACAGGGAAGATCGGCAAAACGCTGGCAAAGAGGATGATCAGCATGATGCCGGTCCAGAACACCGGTACCGCATATCCTATGGTGGCAAAGACCGAGACGAAGGCGCTCATTATCCCATTGGGTTTGCGCGCGGCAATTACGCCGAGGAACACCCCGATGATGATCGACAGGACCTGAGCCGTGACCACCAACAGGATGGTCGGCAGGATGCGCTGGGCGATCAGGGTGGCAACAGGCTGGTTGAAGAAGAAACTTTCGCCAAGGTCGCCTGTCACCACATTGCCGACATAGATGCCCAGCTGCGTGATCAGCGGCTTGTTCAGTCCGTATTCTTCGCGGATGCTTTCCAGCATCTCTTCGGTGGCGCCGCCCATTTCCCCGGCAATCACCACTGCCGGATCACCCGGCGCCAGGCGGATCAGCAAGAAGTTCAGGACCACCACACCCAGCATCAGGACCAGCCCATAGCCAATCCGGCGTATCAAAAACGAAGCATTCATTACATGTCCCCGGCAGAAAGAAAGAGGGCGGGCGCCAGTATTCTGTTTGTCGGCGCCCGCCGGTTCAGCCGATCAGGCCCGGGCTCATTCGCCCCAGGAGACCATGTCCATCGGGTGCATGGTGCCCCAAATGCCAGTGGGAACGTTCATCAGTTTCTTGTCGTAGGCCGTGTGATAGGGAAGCGCGTTGATCCAGTAGACCGGCAGGTCCTTTGCGACGATCTGCTGGAACTCGGCATAAAGCTCCTTACGCTTGGTCGGATCGCTTTCGATGGCGGCGGCGTTCAGCAGTTCATCGACCTTTGCATTGGCGTATTGCTGGGTGTTGGACCAGATCACGCCTTGGCGAATGTTGTCGCTGAGATAAGTACGGTGCACCCCGATTACCGGGTCGCCCCAGTTGAACACGATATCCATCGTCAGTTCAAAGTCATGGCCGCCAACCCGGCCGGCCCAGGTCGGGAAATCTGGCGCGGCGCGCACGGTGACGGCAATACCGATCTTCTTCAGCTGCGATTTCATGTATTCGGCAATCGACTGCTGCTGTTCCTTGGGGCCGGGGATGAAATCAATGGTCAGTTCCATCCCGTCAGCAAACCCGGCTTCGGCCATCAGGGCCTTTGCCTTGTCCAGATCGGCATCATAGGCGGGGATGCTCTCGTCAAAGAAGGGCGAGCTTTCGATGATCGGACCCCGTTGCGGCGTGGAAACGCCTCTGTGCAACGCCTTGGTGATGAAGTCGCGATCCACCGCATAGGCAATCGCCTGACGCACCCGCACGTCGCTCAGCTTGGGGGAGGCGGTGTTGAAGGCCAGCCAGTTGAGCGGACCAACCGCAGCATAGCCTTCGGCGGTGACACCCAGATGGTCGGCTTTTTCAAGGCGGCGGATTTCCTGGCTGCCGGCCATGAAGGGGTACATATCCGCTTCGCCGTTTTCCATCGCGATCAGCAACGCCGAGGGATCCTTGATGATGCGGACGATGATCTCATCCAGCTTGGGGCGCCCGTCGAGGAAGAAATTCGGGTTCTTCTTCAGAACGATGGCCTCGCCTGCTTTGAATTCCTCCAGCATGAAGGGGCCGGAGCCGACGGGTTTGGAATTCATCGGGTGGGATTTGATGTCCTGCCCATCGTCGAATACGTGCTTGGGCAGGACCGGAGCCAGCGCGGGCGACAGCGCCAGCAGCAGCGCCGGGTGCGGATTGCTGAGGTTGATCACAACCGTATGCGCATCTGGCGTGTCGATGCTTTCGACCGGTGCGAACATGGATTTAAAAGGGTGGTTTTCCTTTGTGGTCAGGATGGAATAGGCCACATCTTCCGAGGTGATCGGCTCTCCGTCGTGAAAGGTGGCATTGTCGACCAGGTTCAGCGTGACGGTCAGGCCGTCCTCGGAGGTTTCCCAACTTTTCGCCAGATAGGGCTGCGGCTCCCAGTTTTCGTCATAACGGATGGGCGAGGCAAAAATCTGCGTCGACGGCACGGCGGTTGCGATGCCCGATTGCACCGCGCCGTTCAGGTGTCGCGGCACCTGACTGGAGGCGATGACCAGCGTGCCACCGTCGGCAAATGCGGGCAGGGCGGTAGAGGATAGTGCGGCAAATGCGGCCGCGCCCAAGAGGCGTGACATGAGTTTCATCTGGATCTCCCTGATCGTTTTTTTGCTGTTTCAATCAGGCTAGTCTCGCTCACTCGTCTCAGAAAACAGTCTTTTGCAGGGGTGAAAGTCTCATTTTTTAGCGGAAGATGTGAACAGAGGAGGGTGTTTCCTGCGGGTTAGAAAACAGTAAATCATCAAAATCCCCGCGCTCCGCCACCTCGCGGCAGGAGGCCAGAACCGATTTCACGATGGCAGATTTTTGTGACGCAGGCGTGTAAGCCACTCCATATTGTGGTGATTCCAGATCGCCCTTGATCGGGCGGGCGACATAGCCGCTTTGTCCGACGCGGTCGTTAGGGCCGCAGATATTCATCAGCGCATAGCCAAAGTTCGCTGCAACAAGCCCCCGCAGGACAGACGAGCTTTTGGTGGTATGCGCAATATTCGGGCGCAAGCCCCGGGCTTCGAAAAGGCTGCAAAAATAGGCACGTGTCCCCGGTAGGTCCAGAAGGATCATCGGCAGTTCCGCCAGATCCTGAAGATCGACCTCCGGCTTTTGGGCCAAGGGTGACTCGTCGGGGATCAGGGCAATCGGTGTGGCCCGGAACATCGGAATGAAAGGCTGCGCCTCCGGCGTGGTGCGCCGGTAGGTCAGCGCCACATCAATGGCGCCGGAGCTCAGCAGATCAGCAATCGACTGCATGTCGCCCTCTTTCAGCTCGATACTGATTGACGGGTAGTCTTCGGAAATCCGCTTCAGGATCGGCGGCAGCACATAAGGTGCGGTCGGGGCATAACAACCCATTCGCAGGGTCCCTGCCAGATCACCGGTCAGGGACATCAGATCCGATTCAAAAATCCTGGATTGTTCAAGAAACTCCTGAACCCGCTCGCCTACGGCCAGCCCGCTGCTGGTTGGGACGATCCCGCGCGCGGGCAGCCGCCGCAAGAGTTCAGTGCCCGTCGTTTGCTCGATCATGTCGATGGCTGCGGTGATCGAGGATTGCGAAATATTCATCTCGACAGCGGCCCGTGCGATGGAGCCGGTCCGCAGCGCCGCATCGAAGTAGCGAAGTTGTTTGAGCGTGAAACGCATAGCAATTCCTGCATTTTTTGCGGGTTACCTCGACAGTAATTACATTTTTCCAATGTTCAAAGCTTGGATATCCCAAAGGGGAACCCAAAGGTGCTCCATGTCAAAAATCACTGTTTTCAAAGCAAAAAAAATCATCACTCAGGATCCGAACACTCCGGTAGCGACCCATGTCGCGGTGCAGGACGGCAAAATTCTGGCCGTTGGCGATGCCGATTGCGCGCAGCAATGGGGCTCGGTTGAACGTGATGACAGCCTTAGCGGGGCGGTCCTGATGCCCGGTTTTGTCGAAGGTCATGCCCATATGATGGCAGGGGCGATGTGGAACTATGCCTATGCCGGATATCACGACCGGATCGACCCCGACGGGCGTATGTGGTCGGGCATGACGGACATTGGCGAGGTGATTTCCGGCCTCACGGAGTACGCCGGATCTCTGGGTGAGGACGTGCCACTGATCGGCTGGGGATTTGATCCGATTTTCTTGCCCACTGAGCGGCTGAACCGGCACCATCTGGATGAGATCAGCACCACCCGCCCGATTGCCATCATCTATTCCAATTTCCACCTGATGTGCGTGAACTCAAAGGCGCTGGAACTGGCGGGATACAGCTGGGAGACCAATGCCGAGGGGGTTCTAAAGGGTCCCGACGGCAGCCCGACCGGCGAGTTGCAGGAGATGGCAGCAATGTTCCCAGTAATGCGTCGGCTTGGCATCGATTTCCGCAGCTTAGCCCAGCAGGCGCCATCGATCCGGACCTATGGTGAGGTCGCCAAACGCGCCGGGGTTACCACTATCGCAGATCTCTTCTCTACCATGGAAGACAGCGATCTGGATGTCATGCTCGAGGTGACGGGCGCACCGGATTTCCCGGTCCGCATCGTGCCTGCGCAGGGGGCAATGGGGGCAACGCCCGAACAGATCGCCGCCCGGGCCAAGGATCTGGGCACCCGCTCCACCGACAAGCTGCGCCTTGGGGCGGTCAAGCTGATGACCGATGGTTCGATCCAGGGCTGGACCGCGCGGGTGAAATGGCCCGGCTACGTGGGCGGACAGCCTAATGGCATCTGGAACACTGCACCCGATCAGATCTACGCCCTGTGCGAAGTGATGCAGCGTGAAGGCGTGCAGATGCATATCCACGTCAACGGCGACGAAGCTTCGCAGGTCGCCATCGACGCCATCGAGGCGGCTCTGCGCCGGGCGCCCGGGCAGGGGCATCGCCACGTGCTGCAACATTGCCAGATGATGGGGCGTGATCAGTTCGAACGCTGCGCGGAGCTGGGGATCTGCACCAATATCTTTGCCAATCATATCTGGTACTTCGGGGATCAGCACGCAGAGGCAACCATTGGTGAGGATCGCGCCACGCGGATGGATGCCTGCCGGACCGCGCTGGACGCAGGTGTGCACATGACGATCCATTCCGATGCGCCGGTAACGCCGCTGGCGCCGCTGTTCACCGCATGGTGCGCCGTCAATCGCCAGACCATGAGCGGGCGTACTTTGGGCGCGGCGCAACAGATCACGGTGGAAGAGGCGCTTCATGCCATCACTCTTGGCGCGGCCTATACGCTGCGGCTTGATGATGAGATCGGCAGTATCGAGACCGGCAAGAAAGCCGATTTCGCAGTGCTGGGGGAGGACCCGACCGCGGTGGACCCGATGGCGCTGAAGGACGTGCCGGTTCTGGGCACGGTGTCGGGCGGTCAGGTGCATCTGCTGTGACCCGCCATGATTGACAGCCGCCTGCCAATGACCGTGATCGGGGGGTACCTCGGCGCGGGCAAGACCACGCTGATCAACCGCCTTCTGTCGGCGCCGCATGGCCAGCGTCTGATGGTTCTGGTCAATGATTTCGGCGCCATCAATATCGATGCCGAACTGCTGCACAGTGCCGATGAGGACACGCTGACCCTGACCAATGGCTGTGTCTGCTGCACCATGGGCGCGGACCTTTTCATGGCGATTGCCGATGTGCTCGACCGCAATCCGCGCCCGGATCACCTGATCGTCGAGGCCAGCGGCATTGCTGATCCGCAAAAGATTGCCAATGCCGCCGTGGCAGAGCCAGAGATGCGTTTTGGCGGCATCGTGACCGTGGTCGATGCAGGCAGCTATCAGAGCCTTTCCAGCGATACATTGATCGGCCCGCAGATCCGCGATCAGGTGGCTTGCGCTGATCTGGTGCTGGTCAGCAAGACCGAAGAAATACCGGCTGCTGTGGCCCTTGGGCTGGCCGCCGACAGCCGGTCGGCCCCGGTTCTGCTGAGCGATGCAGACCATGTGGCCGAACTGCTGCTGTTGCAGCCGGACCCCGCCAGCAAGCCGCAGCGGAGGACACGGCCACACCCGGATTACATGCATTGGCACCACAGTGCGGATATCGTTCTCAGCCGGGAGGAACTCGCCCGGATCGTTGAGACCCGCCCACCCGGCTTGTTCCGGATCAAGGGGTTCGTGCGTGGCAGGCCGGGGCGGGGCTGGCTTATTCAGGTGGTTGGGCAGGACGTTAGCATTACTCCGGCTGACGTGCCCGGTGACACGCATCTGGTCGGGATCGGCCTCTCCGCTCAGGTCACGGTGCAGGACTGTGAGGTATGGTGGCAGGGGGCAGAGCAGCTCTCTGCGGCACCTGCCAAGGCGGATTGAGGTCGATCAAGGACAGCGCAGCCCGCCCCTAGTATTCCTGTATCCACATTCGGTTCATAGCCAGCGAATGCGGATACGGGCATGCGACAGGAGGCGGCTGCAATGACGCTTTTCAAAGATCGAACAGATGCGGGGCAGGCCCTTGCGGCCGAACTGTCTGGCAAAGGGTATCAAGACCCGGTGATCCTTGCGCTGCCGCGCGGCGGCGTTCCGGTTGCGGCCGAAGTTGCGCGCGCGCTGAATGCCCCGATGGATCTGATCATGGTCCGCAAGATCGGCGCTCCTGAGCAACCCGAACTCGCTGTGGCGGCAGTGGTGAACGGCTCGGAGCCACAGATTGTCACAAACCAGGAAATCGCCAGATCCTTTGGCCTTGCGGCGGCGGATATCAAACGGATGTCACAGCCCCGGCTGGAGGAAATCAGGCGCCGCCGGGACGTCTATCTGAAAGGGCGCAAGCAGGTGCCGCTTAGGGGGCGGACGGCGATTGTCGTGGATGATGGCATCGCCACCGGGGCCACGGTCCGGGCTTCGCTGCGGGCCGTGCGTGCGCGCAAACCGGCGCGTTTGGTACTGGCGGTGCCGGTGGCGCCGCGCGATGTCGCCGAGAGTTTGCGCAACGAAGTAGATGAGCTGATCTGTCTGAAAATGCCTTTTCCTTTCGGTTCAATTGGGCGCTTCTACAGCGATTTTTCGCAGACCTCGGATGGAGAGGTCGTCCGCCTTTTGGATGCGGCGGCCAAGGCAGCCTCCGCAGAAACGCCCTGAGACAGGGCCAAGGCAACGCGTCCGGTGGTCCCGTCAAGGATCGTATCTGCCCGCGTTTTCACCCAAGGCTTGTGTCTGGGCACTGGCGGGGTGATCGCAAGTATGCCACCTTTCCCACACCCATGCTGAACCAAATCAGGAGCTTGCATGTCTGATACGGCACTGTCGCCCGATGAACTGAGACGGGTCTGCGATCCGACGGAGTTCGAGTTTGCAACCACCGCCGATCTTGAGCCGCTTGAAGGGCCGCTGGGGCAGGGCCGGGGAATGGAGGCGATCCGCCTGTCGGCGCAGATGAAACACCGCAGGTTCAATCTTTATGTGCAAGGCCCAAGGGGCAGTGGCCGTAAATCCGCCGTGCTGCGCGTGTTGGAGGAAGAGGCCGCCAGCCGCCCCATTCCAAAGGACTGGGTCTATGTGCAGAACTTTGAGGACGCCGATCAGCCCAACGCCATTTGTCTGCCGCGTGGGCAGGGCGTGCGGCTGCGCAACGCGATGGCCCGGCTGCTTGAGGAGTTGGCCAATCATATCCCGGCGCTGCTGGTGTCCGAAGACTACCAGAACAAGCGGATGGCGCTGGAGCAGGATTACAATGCGCGGCGCGAAGAGGCCTTTGATGCGCTGCGTCAGAAGGCCGAAGCCAGGAATGTCGCGATCCTGAGTACGCCGATGGGGTTTTCCCTGGCCGCAAAACGCGACGATGAGATCGTCAAACCGGAGGTGATCGAAAAGCTGCCCGAAGAAGAGCGGATACAGATCCGCGACGCGGTTGCGGAAATTCAGAGCGAGCTGGAGGATTTCCTTCTGGACCAGCCCGAACTGGAGCGGGAACAGCGCGATGCGTTGACCCGGCTCAATGCGGAAATGGCGCGGATCGCAGTGGATGCCGCCGTCGACAGGGCCTGTCGCGGTTTTGTCGAGATCGACGAGCTTGGTCCGTATTTCACGGCCCTGCGGGATGATCTGGTGGCCCATGCGGATCTGTTCCTGTCACTGGACCTGGGGCGCTCCAAGGCGCCGTTTCCCGCCGGGCTGGCTGCCTTGCGCGAGGATCCGCAGTTTCACCGGTATCATGTCAATGTTGTGGTGACCCATGAGGGAGATGCGGACCGGGCGCCGGTAGTTGAGGAAAGCCTGCCGACGCTGGCCAATCTGACCGGGCAGATCGACTACATGGCGATGCAGGGTGTGCTGGTCACCGATTTTACCCAGATCAAACCGGGGGCATTGCATCGGGCAAACGGGGGATTTCTGGTGCTGGACGCCCGCCGGGTGCTGGCGGAACCCCTGGCCTGGGATGCGCTGAAACGCTGTTTGGAAACAGAGGCGGTCCATGTGATCACCCCGGGTGAACGGCTGGGGCTGATTTCGACCACCACGATGAAACCCGAACCGATCCCGCTGGATGTGCGGGTTGTGCTGGTTGGGGATCGTATGCTGCACATGCTGCTGGCGGAATACGATCCGGATTTTGACAAGTTCTTCCGCGTGACCGCTGATTTCGGGCCTGACATGGTGCGCGATGCGGACAGTATTGCGCTGTTTGCCCGCCGGGTTGCGGCGCTGGTGAAGGAAGAGGCGCTGCGCCCGGTGACCGCTGATGGTGTGGCGGCGCTGATCGATGCCGCCTCGCGCGCCTCGGCGGATCAGGAAAAGCTGAGCCTTCGGATCGAGACCTTGTGGGATACCCTGCGTGAAGGCAATCACTACGCCCGCCAGGGGGGGACTGAGGCCATTTCGGCAAAACATGTAAATGGCGCCATAACTGCCGCCGAAGAACGCCGTGGTCTGATCCGCGACCGGATGCGCGAGATGATCGCGCGGGAGCAGATCCTGATTTCCACTCGGGGCAGTGAAATCGGTCAGATCAACGGGCTGACCGTTTCGGCGCTGGGCGAAGAAAGCTTTGGCGCGCCGGTGCGGATCACCGCCCGCGTTCGCGTAGGGTCCGGACGTGTTGTCGATATCGAGCGCGAGGCCAAGCTGGGCGGTCCGATCCATTCCAAGGCGGTGCTGATCCTCTCTGGCTATCTGGCGGCGCGCTATGTGCCGGACGCACCCCTGTCGCTTTGGGCCAGCCTCGTTTTCGAGCAAAGCTATGGCGGCGTCGAAGGCGACAGCGCGTCGTTGGCAGAACTCTGCGCCCTGATGTCGGCCCTTGCCGAGGTGCCAATCTCACAGTCCTTCGCGGTGACCGGATCGGTGAACCAGATGGGCGATGTCCAACCCATTGGCGGCGTGAATGAGAAGATCGAAGGGTTTTTCGAGGTCTGCCGTACCGAGGGGCTGACAGGCCGTCAGGGGGTTCTGATCCCGCGCAGCAATGTGGAGAACCTCATGTTGAAACCCGAGGTGGTGGAGGCAGTGCGCGCCGGGCAGTTCCAGATCCACGCGGTCAGCCATGTGGATGAGGCCATCGAACAGCTGACCGGCCTGCCTGCCGGGCTGCGCGATCTGCACGGTGCCTTTGAAGACGGGTCGGTCAATGCCAATATAGAGGTCAAACTGCTGGATTTCGCACAGACGCGCGCTGCCATGGGGGGATCATACGAGGCGCCGAACTCTCCGGATCCAGAGGACTGATCCCGGAAGGTCAGGACGCGCTACGCGTCATTTCCATTGCATTTCGGCCCCGGTCAGAGAAATCAGCAACGTATCTTGCGGCATCTGGCCAAGGCCTTCGAACATCTTGATATAATTGAGGTTCGAGTGAATTTCGGCGATCTTGTCGTCTTTAATCCGGAACATCATCTGGCCGTCAAAATCAAAAGGCGGGCGTGTGGGGTGTTTCGTGACAGCTACCGTGAAACAGGTGATTACCCAGTCGCCTAGCTCTTCGAAGACGGAAAAGGACACCTCTGGTGTGCATTCAAGGCGCGCTTTCAGGGCCGAGACGATGTCGATGGGCCTGAAATCCTTGTCTGCCAGATTGGACACCGGGCCACTCGCCTTTGCACCGGTTGAAAACATCTCGTCCTGTATTTGGTCGTTGTTCCGGTACCAGATTTCCTCGAACCAAAACCGCACCAACTCTGCCTTGCTTCCCACCAGTTATTCACCTGTTTAGAGTTCCCGTTTGGCGGGATTTTATGCCGTGTTTACGACCGCCGTCGAGAGCATGAATACGTCGGTCGCGACCTGTGTCAAAAAGGCCAAAATCGGGCGGGATGGCTGCCCTGTGGTTATTCTGGGCAGTCGCGGATTGAGCTGCTAGCCTGATCGAGGCCTCGGGTTTCAATCGCAAATGCGGGGCACAGCGGGGCAGGGATCGGGGAATCCGGGTGCAATTGAGGAGTTGCGCAGCCTGCCGCGCGTCGGGAGGGGAAACGATGAAACACGCTGAGCAACAGGCAGATGTCATTATCGTCGGGGCGGGGCTGGCCGGACTGGTGGCCGCCGCCGAACTGGCGGACCGGGGCAAGACGGTCATGATCGTCGATCAGGAACCCGAAGGTTTTCTTGGCGGGCAGGCTTTCTGGTCGCTGGGCGGGCTGATGTTGATCGACAGCCCCGAACAGCGCCGCATGGGGATCCGTGACAGCCGTGAATTGGCCTATTCTGACTGGATGGGCAGCGCTGGTTTCGACCGTGACGAAGACCTCTGGCCGCGCAAATGGGCCGAAAGCTATATCGATTTTGCGGCCGGTGAGATGCGGCCGTGGTTGCATGACATGGGCATGCGCTGGTTTCCCATCGTCGGCTGGGCCGAGCGGGGCGGCTCCTTTGGTTCGGGGCATGGCAATTCGGTGCCACGGTTCCATCTGACCTGGGGCGTGGGTCCCGGCACGCAGGAGCCGTTCGAGCGCCGGGTCAGGGAGCATGAAAAGGCGGGGCGCATCAGCCTGAAGTTCCGCCATCGCTGTTCACATCTGCTGATGCAGAACGGCGCCTGCACGGGCATCAGCGGTGAGGTTCTTGCCGAAGACACCAGCGCCCGCGGGCAGAAGACCAACCGCGAGGTCATTGGCGATTTTGAATTGCGCGCAGCCAGCGTGGTGGTGGCCTCGGGCGGGATCGGTGGCAACCTGGATCTGGTGCGCAAGGCCTGGCCGACGGACCGGCTGGGGGCCGCGCCAAAACACATGATCGCAGGCGTTCCCGCCCATGTGGACGGCCGTATGGTCGCGATCACCCAGCAGGCCGGTGGCCATGTGATCAACGCCGACCGCATGTGGCATTACACCGAAGGCGTGAAGAACTGGGATCCGATCTGGCCGAACCATGGCATCCGGATCCTGCCGGGACCGTCCTCAATGTGGTTCGATGCGACCGGCAACCGTTTCGCGCCGCCTGCCATGCCGGGCTTCGACAGTCTTGGCACGCTGAAGGCCATTCTGGCCACGGGCTATGATTATTCCTGGTTCATCACCACGCAGAAAATCATCAAGAAGGAATTTGCGTTATCCGGATCAGAGCAGAACCCGGACCTTGCCTCCAAAAGCTGGAAACAGGTCCTAAAACAGCGACTTTTGAATAAGAAGGCGACCCCCAACGTGGAAGCCTTCAAGGAGCACGGCGAGGATTTTGTCGTTGCTGACCGGTTGGAGGATCTGATCGCCAGGATGAATGCACTGCAAGGGAACAGCCTGCTGGATGCCGGAAAAATACGGGACGAAATCACTGCCCGGGACGCGCAGATCGACAACCCGTTCTCAAAAGACGCCCAGATGATGGCGATCCACGCGGCCCGCAATTATCGCGGTGACAGGCTGATGCGCACGGCAAAGCCGCACCGGATCCTGGATCCCGACAACGGTCCGCTGATCGGGGTCCGGCTCAACATCATCACTCGCAAGACGCTGGGCGGTCTTCAGACCGATTTGAATGGGCAACTGGTCGATGCCAATGGCAAGACCATTCCCGGCCTTTTCGCTGCGGGGGAGGTTGCCGGGTTTGGCGGCGGTGGCTATCATGGCTATAACGCGCTCGAGGGCACGTTTCTGGGCGGCTGTATTTTCTCGGGCCGCCAGGTGGGACGGGCGGACAGCATTGCCTGATGACCGGGATCAGTCCTCTAAGTAATTCGCCAGATAGGAATCCAGCAGGGTGAGAAACTCCTGCGCGTAGATATCCGCGTTTTCTGGGTTGGACTGAGCCGCGATCATATCCTCCATGGCAACCGCGATCTGCAGTACCGTCTGGGCCACCACCTTTGGATCGCCACCATGAAACCCGTCCTGACCGCGTTTCCAGCGCATTTCCATCAGTTCGGTGGTGTATTCACGTTCACGGTCTCGGGCAGCGACTGCTGGGCGGGCCGAGACGAAATACATCAGCAGCAAACGGTAGTAAGGATTGTTCCGTACGTAGTCTCTCTGGGTTAGGATGATGTGATGCAACCTGTCGCGCCAGCCCGGTCTTGTCTCGGTGTTTTCCAGCGTCTCCAGAACCTTGTCCCGCAGTTCCTGCGCGCTTTGCAGGTAGAGCTCGCGCAAAACCTGATTCACATCGGAGAAATAGCGGTAAATGGAGCTGACCGGGATCCCGGCATGAGTGGCAATCTGTGTGGTCGTGATCGTTTGCACCGGATGATCTGACAAGAGATCTGCCGTAGCGGTCAGAATGATGTGGATGCGCTGGACAGCGCGGGCCTGTTTCGGCGTGTTCCGTGTTTTCAGCGGACCAAAGACTATGGGTGTTTGTGCGGACGGGGTCATCTTACAGTCTCAGCAGTTGGGCCAGGGTGGCTGCCGAATGGCCTTGCTGTGGCGTCGGCGCGGCCTCTTGGGCTTTGATCAGGTCGTAAAGGGCAGTGTTGATGGGCGCCGGGCAGTCGGCAGCTGCGGCCAGGCGCAGGATTTCGCCGGTGATCGCATCGATTTCGGTGGGCCTGCCCGCGGCCAGATCGACGGCCATGGAGGTCATCGACGCCGGATCGAGTTTCTGAAGCCGCAGCAATGTCCTATTGAACAGCGCGTCGGGCAAACGCAGCAACCATTGCACCAGCCGCGGGGAGAGGGGACCGACGGTCTGACAGGTGACCCCTGCTTCGTCATAGACCCGGAGCGCTTCGCGCAGCGTGGCCGCGTATATCCGGCGGTACCCCGATTGGCAGAGCATGGCATGAAGTGGCAGGCCGCTGAGGGCATTGATAGGATTGATCAGGTTCAACAGCAGCTTGCCGTATTGAATGGGCTTCAGCGCATCCTGCAGCTCTGCCGGGGCGCCGGTGGCCGCGATGATCTCGGCAAGGGCAGTGCTGACTGGGGTGCGTTCCAACTTCAGCTGCCCGGCGCTGGACCGATGCAGGTGGTTGCCGGATGCCCAGACCACATTGAAGGGCACCATACCGGCGATGACCGGATGAGCGGGAAGGGCGGCACGCAGCTGCTCCACCGCGGACACTCCGTTCAGCAGGCAGAGGATCGGCGTTCCTTCGGCGGCGTATGAGCGGATCTCTTCGATCGCCCGCTCCAGCCCGATGGATTTGAGCGTCAGCACGATAAGATCGGCCTCTGACAAGGCCTCGGGGCTGTCGTGCAGGTCCAGAAGCGACAAGTCAGTGTCCGCCGCCGTGCCGCCGGTCAGTCGCAGCGGTCCGGCACCGATCTGTGCCCAAGTGGCGGCCCGTCCGATCAGGCCAAGACGCCCGCCCGCCGCCTGCACGGCCGCTGCCCAATGCGCGCCGAGGAAACACCCGATCGCTCCGGCGCCCAGAAAGACAACTCTGCGGGGTGTCACGTTCAATCGAGCGTTCTCCAGACCGAGGCCAGGTCAGACAGTGGAATAAGAAATGGATAGCGCGCTCTGCCCCCTGACGCGCCGTGCGGCAGTTCTACAATCATTCACCGTTCCGCGGAAATATTTTCCCGTTTTGCGGTAAAATATTGGTTCATAGGCTGATGTGATGCTGCGCAAACGCCCGATTTGCCGAGGTTCAGAGCAATTTCAGGGCACTGCGGAGGCCATGACTGCCGGTAAACTTTGGACAGTTCATTGGTGTGCTGGGCGTCAGCGCAGGTTGGCGATGTTTTCCACCAGCGAAGTGCAGGCATCTGCGATATGCGCCCGGGTCAGTTCCGCAGCGAGGGCAGCATCGCCGGTGCTACAGGCCTCAAGAATGGCAAGATGCTCTTCATGGGCGCGCTGCATGCCGTTGGATAGCACCAGCTGTGCGCGCAAATATCTGTCGACCCGGTCCATAGCATTGTCGATCACATCGAGATGATATTGCAGGCCGCTGGCCGCGTAGAGCTGCGAATGGAAATCCCGGTTCAGCTGACCCCAGGTCAGGGGATCGTCCGATGCGGAAAACGCTTCCAGACATTGGCGGGCCTGCTCCAGGACCTCTGGCATCATCTGCGGGACCGCGCGGCGGATCACTTCGGGTTCGATGAGCGCCCGCAGATCAAAAATCTCCTGTGCCTCTTCGGGGGAGAGGCCAGACACAACCGCGCCCTTGTACCGCTGGGTCTTGACCAGTCCCTGTTCCTCAAGCCGCGAGATCGCCTCGCGGACCGGGATCCGGCTGGTGTTGAACAGCCCGGCGATTTCATCCTGCCGCAGCGGTTCGCCCTCTTTCAGGTCACCTTCGATGATGGCCTTGCGCAGGGCTTCGAAAACGATCGACGAGGCCGAGGCGGTTTTCGAGATATCGACGGGGTTCAGCTTCATTCGGTTTGGCTCCTCCTGAAGCCTTGATATGATCTTTTGCCTGCTCTGCAAAGGTTTGGCCGCAATTATCCGCTGCAGGCCCAGGACAGGCCACATGCGGAAATCGCTTGCAAAGGCAAGCAGGGATGAAATGCGGTGGAGGGACGTGCCTGCCCGTTACGGGCGATCCGCGCCAAAACCAGCTGTCGTGAAGCTGCCAGTCAGGGCGGCGGAGGCAGTCTGCGGAGTGGTGGCCGCGCGGCTGGCCATGCGCTCAAGGTTTACGATGGTTGAGAGCATGATCCGATCATGGCTCCAGTCGGCGGGGCGTTGCAGCAACAGGGCCGTTGTCATCACCGCAGCAACCATCAGGCCCGAGATGATGGCCCAGCCCAGCGGGCTGGCTTTTGCGCTCTGGTCGGCGGTCACGGCGAGCAGGCGGCGTTCCAGCGCTGATGCGCCACGACCTGTTTCGCGGCGATCCACCAGGGCCACCGCAGGGCTGCGACGGGCAAACAGTACCGGGTCCTTGGCCGCATGGGCGCAGGCGCGGATCAGGCATTCGCAATAGGCGCGCAGATCGAAATGAGGCCGTGCCATCATCGCCTGATCGCAGGCAAATTCACGCAGCAGCCGCACTTCGCGGCGCCACAGGTAGAAGGCGGGATTCCAGAACAGCAGCGGTCGCAGCGCATCGAGGAGAAATTCGCATTCGATGTCGCGCTGCCGGAAGTGCTGCAATTCATGCGCGACGGTCAGGCGCAGATCCTGCGGATCCTCCAGCAGGGCGGTCGGCAGAACCACGTAGCGCGTAAAAAGACTGCGGGTGGAATAGGCGACGCGGGCCTCATCAGACAACAGCACCCGCACGCTGCCGATGCGTTTCCAGGTAAAGGCCTGCCGCAGGCTGCTCCGCAGGCGCAGGACCGACACCGCCAATTGCGCCGTGCAGAAGGCCGCGCCAGCTGCCAGAGCGGCCAGCGTCGCCTGTGCCCAGAGAGGTCGATCGCTGGTCAGGGTGCGAACCAGATCCTCGCGCAGGCCCAGAAGATCCTCGAACCGGGTTGCGCTCATCCCGACATGACCCTGCAGATATTGCGCAACCAGAAGGTCCGACAGGTTGGGTGGATGGGCAAAGACCAGGCTGGTCAGGGCCAATACCAGCAGCGGAGACAGTGCGAGCAGCAGCGTCACCGTGTTCAGAAGCTGCAATTGCGGACGGTAGGTTGAGCCGAAAGCGCTGCGGGACAGCAGTTTTCGCGCGACCAGCCAGAGCGCCGCGCCCGCAAACAGCAGCAGGTTCAGATCAAGATAGGCATTCAGTAGAGCATCAGGTTGCATTGTCCCCCAGCCTTTCCTCCAGAAGCGCTCTCATCTCTTCGAGCATTTCGTCGGTCACGTCCTCATCATCGACAAGCCGGGCAACAAGGGCGGCCGGGGCTCCGTTGAAGAGTTTGCTCGAAAGGTTTTTCAGAGATGTTTTCTGGTACTCTGCCTTGGGAACAGCGGGGCGGTAGACCAGCGACCGGTCAGCCCGTTCACTGGTAAGAAAACCCTTCTGCTCCATGATTTTCAAGACCGTTGCGACCGAGGTATAGGCGCGTTCCTGCACTTTGTTCAGCTCGGCCAGAATATCGCGCACGGTGCCGCCGCCGGTTTCCCAGACCACGGTCATGAACTCCAGTTCCACTTCGGTGAGGAGCGATTTGTCCTGTTTCTTTCGCATGCGCGCAGTTGCCTGATCCATTTTGGTCTTCCGCTTATGCTAGGGGAAAGGGGGAGGGGTTGAAAACTATTTTTTTAGCAGAGGCCAGGCGCGCAGATTTCTGGTTGCCGTGGCTCGTAGGGCAGAGACCTCTGTGCACCAGCAGAAAAGGCCCGATTTGCTGAGAAGGCCTTGAGGGGCAGATCTGCCTCTCAAGGCCGTTTTCAAGGGTATTGAAGGTTTGCGCGTCAAGGACAAGCCGCCTTTGGCGGGGCCTTCGGCCTCCTTGACCCGCCGGGTGGGCCCGCCGTCACACCTTCCAGAAGCAGAAGACGCCCCAGGCGATAGACAGGCCGAGCGGGATCCACAGGGGCATGCCGATCAGACCGAGCCAGGCCAGAAAGATATAGGCGGTCCCGAGGAGGCTGATGAACAGCCGGTCGCCGCGAGTGGTTTCGAGCCCCAGGACCCCCTTGCGCAGGTCGCCGCCGGGGTGACGGATCTCAAGCGCGATGAGAACGCCGATTGCAGAAAAGATACCGATAAAGACCAGCGCCGTCGGCCAGGTCCAGGCCATCCATGATAGCATGTCAAACCCTCCCCATCGCAAAACCCTTTGCGATGTAGTTGCGGACGAACCAAATCACGATGGCGCCCGGAATGATTGTCAATGTGCCCGCAGCCGCCAGAAGGCCCAGCTCATAGCCGGCGCTGGAGGCGGTTTTGGTCATGGTGGCGGCGATGGGTTTGGCCGCCACGGCTGTCAGGGTTTTGGCCAACAGCAGCTCCACCCAGGAGAACATGAAGCAGAAGAAGGCAGCAACGCCGACCCCGGCCTTGATCGAGGGGATGAAGATCACGGCAAAGAACCGCGGGAAGGAATAGCCATCCACATAGGCGGTCTCGTCGAGTTCCTTGGGAATGCCGCCCATGAAACCTTCGAGAATCCAGACCGCGAGCGGGATGTTGAACAGGCAGTGCGCCAGCGCCACCGCCAGATGGGTGTCGAACAGCCCGACGGCCGAATATAGCTGGAAAAAGGGCAGGGCAAAGACCGCTGCCGGGGCCATCCGGTTGGTGAGCAGCCAGAAGAACAGCTGCTTGTCACCGAGAAAGCGGTAGCGGCTGAAGGCATAGGCGGCCGGAAGGGCCACCGCGACCGAAAT
The DNA here is from genome assembly GCF_041008815.1 of Pseudophaeobacter sp. A-200-2. Classification (NCBI taxonomy): domain Bacteria; kingdom Pseudomonadati; phylum Pseudomonadota; class Alphaproteobacteria; order Rhodobacterales; family Roseobacteraceae; genus Pseudophaeobacter; species Pseudophaeobacter sp. A-200-2. The sequence continues at coordinate 186,457 of NZ_JAXGFU010000007.1, forward strand.
CACCGTGTTGATCGTCACGTAGAGGATCGAGTTGACATAACCCCAGTACCAGGTCGGATCGGTGAAGATGACCTTGTAGTTCTCCAGCGTGAAGGTCTGCGGAAAGAGCGAGAATCCCGCGAGGATTTCATTGGTTGTCTTGAAGCTCATCGCCACCAGCCAGTAGATCGGCAGCATGAGGAACAGGATATAGACGATGGGGACGATGGAACGTTTTTGCATCTGATCCCTCCCTTAATTCTGATCGTCTTTGGTCATCAGCGTGTAAAACAGCCAGCTGACCAGAAGCGTGATTGCAAAGTAGATGAGCGACATCGCGGCGGCAGGGCCGAGGTCGAACTGACCCAGCGCGATTTTCACCAGATCGATCGACAGGAGCGTGGTGGAGTTGCCGGGGCCACCGCCGGTCAGAACGAAAGGCTCGGTGTAGATGTTGAAGCTGTCCATGAACCTGAGCAGGATCGCGATGGTCAGGACGGTTTTCATCTTGGGCAGCTGGATGAACCGGAACACCGCCCAGTTAGAGGCACCGTCGATCTTGGCTGCCTGATAATAGGCGTCGGGGATTGAGACGAGACCCGCATAGGACAGAAGCACCACCAGCGAGGTCCAGTGCCAGACGTCCATGGTGACGATGGTCACCCAGGCCGCGACCGGATCCTGCGTCATGTCGTAGTTGATGCCGAGCGTATGGTTCAGGAAATAGCCCAGAAGGCCGATATCGGGGAGGGTGAAGATGTTCCACATCGCGCCCACCACGTTCCAGGGGATCAGCATCGGCAGCGCCATCAGCACGAGGCAGACCGGCACCCAGAACCCTTTGCGTGGCATCGACAGCGCAATCGCGATGCCCAAGGGCACCTCGATGATCAGGATCAGGAAGGTGAAGAGGAACTGACGCCCCAGCGCCGCGTGGAACCGGTCGGAGCGCAGGATCTGTTCGAACCAGTCGAGCCCTTGCCAGAAGAAGACGTTGTCGCCGAAGGTTTCCTGTACCGAGTAGTTGACGACGGTCATCATCGGGATGAGCGCATTAAAGGCCACCAGCAACAGGACCGGCAGCACAAAGAACCATGCTTTTTGGTTTTCGGTTTTCATTTGCTGTTACTCCGGGTCTGTGGCGAGCCAGCCGTCCACGTAAAGGCGGGTCTGGTCTTGGCGGAAGGCGAGGTGGGTTTCATCGCCTTTGTGCGGGGCGGCGCCTTCCCCGATCACGGCGTTGACCTTGTGGCCAAGGCAGTTGCATTCGACCACCGTGTGGCGGCCGATGTCGGACACCTTGGTGACGGTGGCGGGCAGGCCGCTGTCTGAGAGCGAGACGAACTCCGGGCGGATGCCGATCTCGGTCTTGCCATTAGGGGTGCCGCGCACGGGGCCTTCGAGGGCGACTGGCTGGCCGTCGATCTTTGCCTCACCCTCAAACGTGCAGGGCAGGATGTTCATGCCCGGCGAGCCGATGAAATGGCCGACAAACGTATGCGCGGGGCGTTCGAACAGCTCAACCGGCGTGCCGATCTGCACCACTTCGCCAAGCTGCATCACCACCACCTGATCGGCAAAGGTCAGTGCCTCGGTCTGGTCGTGGGTGACGTAGATCATCGTTGCCTTGACCCGCTGGTGCAGCTCTTTCAGCTTCGAGCGCAGCTTCCACTTCAGATGCGGGTCGATCACGGTGAGCGGTTCGTCGAACATGACCACGTTCACATCCTCGCGCACCAAGCCACGGCCCATGGAGATTTTCTGTTTGTTGTCCGGGGAGAGACCAGCGGCCTTCTGATCTAGCATCTCGGTGACTTCCAGCATCTCGGCAATCGCCATGACGCGTTCGCGTACGACGGCCTCGTCCCGGCCACGATTGCGCAGTGGGAAGGCGAGGTTATCGTAAACTGTCATCGTGTCGTAGATCACCGGGAACTGGAACACCTGCGCGATATTGCGCTGGTCGGGGGGCAGTTTGGTGACGTCCTGCCCATCAAACAGGATCTGACCTTCGGATGGCACCAGAAGACCTGAGATGATGTTCAGCAGGGTGGATTTGCCACAACCCGAGGGACCAAGCAGCGCATAGGCGCCGCCGTCGGACCAGTCGAGATCGATCTCCTTCAGGGCGTAGTCGGACGCGGAGGTCGGCGCCGGAAGGTAGCTGTGGCGTAGTTTTGAAAGGGTGATTTTTGCCATAGTCTTGCCTCACGCCACGCGGGAGCCATCGGGTGCAAAGAAATAGCACGCGGATGGATCCATATAGAAATCATGCATTTCACCGACCTGGTAGGGGTGAACCCCGGCCGAAAGGGAGACCCAGCTGCCCTGAGCGCTGCCAAGGCCCAGATCGAAATGGGCGCTGCTTTCGGAGCCCGAAAGCTCGGTCACCTGCACGCGTCCGGCGATGCGGACCGTGGCCTGCGTGGTGGCGACGGGCAGCACGTGATAGGGGCGGATCGCGACGGTATAGGTGCCATCCGCCAGATCTGCGGCGGCGCCCTCCAGAACCCAGGTCACATCCGGGGTCAGCCGGGCCATGTTACCCTGTTTGGTGATTTCGGCGGTGTTGATCGGCGGATCCGAGAACACCCGGGCCGCGGCCACGTTTTGCGGGTCGCGGTAGATCTCTGCGGTGGGGCCGAACTGGGTAACGCGGCCATCGCGCATCAGCGCGGTCTTACCGCCCAGCAGCAACGCCTCTTCGGGCTCCGAGGTGGCATAGACCACGACGGCACCACGTCCGGCGAAAAGCTCTGGTAGCTGGTCGCGCAGTTCTTCGCGCAGTTTGTAATCGAGGTTCGCCAGCGGTTCGTCCAGGAACACCGCCTGGCTTTCCTTGGCAATCGCGCGGGCAAGGGCGCAGCGTTGCTGCTGTCCGCCAGAGAGCTCATGCGGGCGCCGGTGCAGCATCGGGCGCAGCTGCAGGATATCCGCGGCGTCTTCTACCCGACCTTCGATTTCGGATTTTGCCATGCCTGCGACCTTCAAGGGGGAGGCGATGTTTTCAAAAACCGTCATGTGCGGGTAGTTGATAAAGAATTGGTGCACCAGGCTGATGTTGCGTTTCTGGGTGTTGAGGCGGGTCACGTCCCGGCCTTCCATCCACACGCTGCCGCTGGCAATCGGGTCCAGCCCGGCCATCAGTTTGATCAATGAGGTCTTGCCCGACCCGGTGGCGCCCAGAAGGACGTTGAAGTGACCGCTCTCCAGTATCAGAGACGTGTCTTTTATGTGCTCAATCGCGCCGACGCGCTTGACCACGTTTTTAAGTTCAAGAGCCATCTTGGTTGGTCTTTCCGGAGAATGGGCCCGCTTGCGCTGCGCCGCTGCGGGCGTCGGCGAGAGAGCCAAAGCGCGATCCGCGCTTCCGTGGGGTTTGCAAATGCCCCGAAGCAGGACATGGGCCGCTTCGGGGTGGGTCGGCCGGGCGGAGAGCCGCCCGGCGGGGAGGGAGCCCTTAGTTCTTGGCCCAGCGGGCAACTAGCTCGTCATAGTTGACGGTCTGGCCCTGAGGCTTCTCGTTCTCCAGCTTCGGCTTGGCGCCGCCATTGGCGTACCACCATTCCGCGTCCTTCTCTTCGTTCAGACGCGGACCGCAGCCGCCGTAGATATTGGCCTGCTCGTCTGCGCGCTGCATCCGGCTCATGGTGATGTCCATTTCCTGAGCAAGACGATCCATCGCTTCCTGCGGCGTGAAGGCGCCGGAGTTTACGTCACCGATCTGCTGCCACCAGATCTGGGCCAGCTTGGGATAGTCCGGAACGTTCACACCGGTCGGCGACCATGCCACGCGGTCGGGCGAACGATAGAATTCCACCAGACCACCGAGTTTCTCGGCACGTTCAGAGAAGCTCTCGTGGTTGACCGAGCTGTCGCGGATGAAGGTGAGACCCACGTGGGATTTCTTCACGTCCACGGTTTTCGACACCACGAACTGAGCGTAGAGCCATGCAGCCTGCGCGCGGTCCAGCGGAGTGGAGTTGAGGAAGGTCCAGGAACCCACGTCCTGATAGCCGACCTTCTGGCCTTCTTCCCAGTAGGGGCCATGCGGAGAGGGCGCCATGCGCCACAGCGGGGTGCCGCTGTCGTCGACGGTGTTGTTGCCTTCGGACTTCGGCTTCACCATGTCTGCGGTGAAGGCGGTGTACCAGAAGATCTGCTGTGCCACGTTGCCTTGGGCCAGGGCGGGCAGGGACTGGTAGAAGTCATAAGACGCCGCACCTGGAGGCGCGTATTTGCGCAGCCATTCGTCCCATTTGCGGATCGCATAGACCGCAGCCGGGCCGTTCGCGGCACCACCGCGGGTGACGCTGGCGCCAACCGGGTTACAGGTGCCCGCTTCCATGCGGATGCCCCATTCGTCGATCGGCACACCGTTCGGCTCACCTTTGGAGCCTGCGCCCGCCATCGACAGCCAGGCGTCGGTCATCCGCCAGCCAAGGTCAGGCGCGCGTTTGCCGTAGTCCATGTGGCCGTAGATATCGACGCCATCGATGTTCTTCACATCTTCCGAGAAGAATTCAGCGATGTCCTCATATGCGGACCAGTTAACCGGAACGCCCAGATCGTAGCCGTATTTCTCTTTGAAGGCCGCTTGCAGGTCTTCACGGTCGAACCAGTCTTTGCGGAACCAGTAGAGGTTCGCGAATTGTTGGTCGGGCAGCTGGTACAGATCGCCATCGGGACCGGTGGTGAACTGGGTGCCCATGAAGTCGTCGAGGTCGAGACCGGGGTTGGTCACCGCCTTGAAATCGCCTTCCATCATGTCGCTGAGGTTATAAGCAAGCTGCAGACGCGAGTGGGTGCCGATCAGGTCGGAATCGTTGACGTAGGCGTCATAGAGGTTCCGCTTGGTCTGCATTTGGGTCTGAACCGCCTGAACGACTTCGCCTTCCCCCAGGATCTGGTGGTTCACCTTGATGCCGGTGATTTCTTCAAAGGCTTTTGTCAGAACTTCCGATTCATAGCTGTGCGTGGGGATGCCCTCGGACAGCACGTTGATTTCCATGCCCTTGTAAGGCTCTGCCGCCTGAATGAACCACTGCATCTCGGACAGTTGTTCATCCTTGGACAGGGCCGATGGCTGGAATTCTTCATCAATCCATTTCTTGGCAGCTGCCTCGTCGGCATATGCTGCTTGGCCCGCAACCACGGCGCAAACCGCTGCTGCGGACAAAAGATACTTCCGCATCTTTCTCCTCCCTAAAGTCAGTAAGGCCAGATGTGCGTTGCTCGCACCTGACTGCTACAGGAGTTTCATAGGGTGCGGCGGATTGTCAAACTAAAAAATTAGTAATGATGTAAGTGTTTGACAATATTGTGATTAAAGTTGATCTGGAGATGCCTGTTTGCAATGCGGGCGCAGCGAAAATCCGCTGCCGCACCGCAGCATCAACCGGATTAGTGGCTCTTGTTGTGGGGATGGCGAGGGCGCTGGGAGAATCGCGTTTTCCCGTCGCGGTGTTCGGAGTTTCCGGCTAAGGAAGGTGCCATGACAGATGAATCCACATTCGAGATCTTTCTGACCGCGGCGCCGGGGCTTGAACAGGCCCTCCTGGCCGAGGCGCGCGAGCTGCAATTTTCCGATCCCCGGGCGGTACCCGGCGGTGTCACGGTGCAGGGCGGCTGGCCCGAGGTCTGGCGCGCCAACCTGTACCTGCGCGGCGCCGCGCGCGTGCTGGCGCGGATCGGAGCTTTCCGGGCCTTCCACCTTGCGCAACTGGACAAACGCGCCCGGAAATTTCCGTGGGCGGATGTACTGCGCGCGGATGTTCCAATCCGCGTGGAGGTGGCGACCAACAAGAAGTCAAAAATCTACCACGCAGGTGCCGCCGCCCAGCGGATCGAACGGGCCCTGTCCGAAGAGCTGGGCGCCACAATCATTCCGCCCAATGCCAGTGATGAGATGAGCGGCGCAGGCGTGACGCTGAAATGCCGGATTGAGGACAACCTGTGCCAGTTCAGCGTCGATACTTCGGGCGAGGGGCTTCACAAGCGTGGCCACAAATCGGCCGTGGGCAAGGCGCCGATGCGGGAAAATCTGGCGGCGCTGTTTCTGCGCGAATGCGGGTTCGACGGAAGCCAGACAGTAGTGGACCCGATGTGCGGCTCCGGCACCTTCGTGATCGAGGCCGCCGAGATCGCCATGGGGCTGGCGCCCGGGCGCAGCCGCAGCTTTGCCTTTGAGCAACTTGCGACATTTGATGCGGATGCTTTTGCCGCGATGAAAGCCGCAGTCGTTTCGCATGAGACCCCGCTGCGGTTCTACGGATCCGACAGGAATGCGGGCGCGGTGGAGATGGCCACTGCCAATGCCGCCCGTGCGGGTGTTGCAGGCTGCACGTCCTTTTCGCAGGCTGCGGTAAGCGATCTGATGCCGCCCGAGGGGGCGCCAGGGCTGGTGATCGTGAACCCGCCTTATGGGGCGCGGATCGGCAACAAGAAACTGCTCTTCGCACTCTACGGCGCGCTGGGGCAGGTCCTGAAAGAGCGTTTTTCCGGCTGGCAGGTGGGTATCGTGACCAGCGAAACCGGTCTGGCAAAGGCGACCCAACTGCCTTTTCTACCCTTCGGGGCACCAGTCGCACATGGCGGGTTGAAGATCCGTCTGTTCCGGACTGCTCCGCTGCCCTGATCCATCGTTCTGATGTGACAATGCTGGCCATACTGCTGAGATCAGTGGCATCTTGGCTGCGCCGGGCTATCTGAACCCGGCGCCAAATCCTGCATTCACGGAGCCGCAGCATGAGCACATTTGACGAAGATCTGTTTCTCAAGGGGCTTGAGCAGCGCCGCGCCACCCTTGGGGCGGAATATGTAGATGCCAATCTAGCCGCTGCGGATGATTTCAGCCGCCCCTTTCAGGAGGCGATGACCGCCTGGTGCTGGGGGTTCGGCTGGGGCGATGATGTCATCGATGCCAAGACCCGGTCGATGATGAACCTTTCCATGATCGGCGCGCTGGGCAAGATGCAGGAGTGGGAAACTCACTGCAGAGGCGCGCTGAACAATGGTGTCACACAGGATGAACTGCGGGCGATTATTCATGTGATCGGGATTTATTGCGGTGTGCCGCAGGCGCTGGAGTGCTTCCGGGTGGCCCGGCGGGTTCTAGCCGAGGCTAACGCGGAGAGCTGAGGCTCAGCCCTTGTCATGGGGCCCGTGATCGGGTGGGATCAGCAGGATGTTTGTTTCCCGGAAGGTCCCTCATGGTTTTGCGCGCTCTGGTTGTTATTTTTCTGCTGCTGGGCGGCCCCGGCTCGGCCTTGGCCCAGGACCACGCCGCCATTGAGCGCCAGTTCCAGACCTGGTTGCGGCAGGAGGTCTGGCCGCAGGCTCGGCAGGCGGGTGTCTCGCGTCGCACGTTCAAGGCCGCTTTTGACGGCGTGACACTGAACTGGAAGCTGCCCGATCTGGTGCCCCCTGGCGCCCCGGCCAAGACGCCGAAAACGCAGCGGCAGGCCGAGTTCGGCAAACCTGGGAAATACTTCGGGCGTGGCACGGTTGATGGCGCCACGGCGACCGGGCGCCAGATGGCCCGGCGCCACAAGGCAAGTCTGACAAGGGTCGAGCGCGAGACCGGCGTGCCCGGGCGGATCATCCTCGCGATCTGGGGGCGGGAAAGCGCCTATGGGCGGGCGGCCATTCCGCATGACGCCTTTCAGGTCCTCGCCACCAAGGGGTTCATGAGCACGCGCGCGGACTATTTCTCGGCCGAGTTGATCGCGGCGCTGCAGATCGCGGAGGCAGGTCACGTGCCCGCCCATGCAATGAAGAGCAGCTGGGCTGGCGCCCTTGGCCAGCCGCAGTTCATGCCCACGAACTTTCTGCAACATGCCGTGGACGGCGACGGCGACGGCCGCGCGGATATCTGGGGTTCGGAGGCCGACACCATCGCCTCGATCGGGACCTATCTGAAGCGGCATGGCTGGCAAACTGGGCGCGACTGGGGGTTTGAGGTTTCAGTTCCAGGCAGCGTCTCTTGCACGCTGGAAGGCCCAGATCAGGGCCGCCTTATTTCCGATTGGGAGGCCATGGGGATCACCCGTGTCTCCGGGCGCCCCTTCCCGGAGCATGAACGGTCCCAGCAGGGGTACCTTTTGATGCCCGCCGGACGTTACGGCCCCGCTTTCGTGGTGACACCGAACTTCTATGTCCTGAAGGATTACAACATGAGCGATCTATACGCTCTCTTCGTGGGGCACGTGGGGGACCGCATCCAGTTCGGTGTCGGTGACTTTCACGCCCGCTGGGGCAGTGTCGGGGGGCTGCTGCGGTCGGATGTGGCTGCCATGCAGCGTACGCTCATAGGGCAGGGGCATGATGTTGGCGGCGCCGATGGGCTGGCCGGTTACAAGACACGCCGCTCCATCGGGCGCTGGCAGGAGGCCATGGGGCAGCCCCCGACTTGTTTCCCTGACCCTGCGATGAAGGCGGCGCTTGCGCGGTGACTGCGCCGCAGCCCGGCGAGGCATGCGATTCTGAAAAACGCGGAGAAAGCGCGGGGTTTCGCTTCGCAGCGGGTGAGGTAGGGGAGGGGGCGTCCAGTCAGCCTAACGCTCGGGTGCCAAGGCTGCGATGTGTTTCACAGTGCCTGTCTTCGCGGTCATTTTGTTTGATGGCTTAAGGTGCTGTAAATATTGTAAAATTTTAAGACGGCGCATTTTTTTGACCAGAAAATCCTGCAGAGCCGATTTTCCTGCTTGACCCCACCGGCCCCATTCCGTAAATCGCCTCCACACAGCGAGTGGCGGAGTAGCTCAGCTGGTTAGAGCAGCGGAATCATAATCCGCGTGTCGGGGGTTCAAGTCCCTCCTCCGCTACCAAAAACTTCTGCAACGCAAACAACGTTTGCCGCCGTTGGAAGAAAAAATACCCGAAAGCGACATATAGCGCCTGACGCCCGGATCTGATGTTCTGGACGCGTTGTGTTTTGATGCCTGCAGTTTGGCGCCTCTGGCGGCGTGCGGAGCAGTGCTGCGAGGCTGCAGAGGGGCGACCGCATCCTTCTGAGAACACGGTCGCTTGTCTTTAGCTATTATTCTGCTTCACAGCCGTTGACGAAGGTCGCGACAGGCCATTTCTCCTGGCGCAGTGCGGTCTTGCTGACCCAGCCGCTGGCTTCTCCGAAGCGGGCTCGGCACCAGATACCGTCCGAGGCCACAGTGCAGTAATTCACCTTGAGGCATGCGCCCTGCGGCAGTGTACCCACGATCCGCGCATCCCGTCTGGGCTGATCGCGGACATTCAGGTTGACCAGAAGGCCCAGAGAGGCAACGACACCCCCATCTTCGCTCATGACAGGGGCTGCCAGATCGGAACGTTCTGCGCAGTCGCTTGTGTAGCCAAGGTAAATGCAACGGTGTTGGCGCACAGCCTGGCTGAAGGCGGCCTGATAGGCGTCGCCGTTTGGTCGCTCTAGAATGAGGCTGACAAAAGAATCGGACAGATCACCTGTGACGCGGGATTGGTTGCCGCCCAACCGAGCAACAACAACATCCTGCTGAGCATAGAGGACAAGCTGGTTCTGCTCGATGTCCCAGGCTGAAACGCTGTTCAGCGGCACAACGCAGTTTTGGCTATTGGCGACGGGGCGCAACTGAGACTCCTCAACTACCCCGTGGAGTTCCACCTTGTTTTCCAGGCTGAGCGAACATGGTGTGGAACTGGTCGAGAATGCGGTGTCGAAGACCACCCAGTTCCCAGAAAAAGCTTCAAGCAGCTGTTCTTTTGTTTGAGCAGACGACGGGGGCGCAATCAGCGTTACAAGCGCGGCAAGCGCACCCAGAGAAAGCGATTTGAGCATTACCATTCCTGTTCCTTGGAAATTATGGTCCGAATGTGGACACCGCGGTGGCGATTTCGGCTCCGTCTTGCGTTACGGATAACTCGACCGAGAGCTTGCCGCCGGGCTGTATCGAAAGGGTCGTCTTGCCTATGACATGACGTTCCCCACGGTGTATTCCGATTGCACGGCTTTGTGTCAGGTTGGAGGTTCCGCCAGAGTCGGATTTGACGATTGTCAGAGCAGCCTGCACCTCACCCTCGTCCAGTCCGATCACGCGACCTTCGATTTCCACACCTTGAGCGGTGGGAATGATCGAAATCTCAGCTGCAGCGGATTGCGCTGTGGCGGTGGATGTTCCCGCGGACATCAAAACGGTGCAGGCAAGTCCAAGGGTCGAAAGCAGTCGACGCATGGCGCAGCCAGCCTAGCGCGTCTGCGTGATCAGAACAGTTCCGCCGTTTGAAATGACGGTTGGCCCCGCTCCATTCACCGCTGACAGTCCATTACCAATCTGCGTGTAGGTGACATTTGTCGAATCACCCGCTACAGACAGGCTGAAACTGTTCTGATTGCCGTTCTGAACCAAGGTGCCGGAATTGTTGGAGCCGGACACATTGACATTGCCATCGTTGCCATTGCCGGTCTGCAGAAGGCCCGCGGAGTTATTGATGCCGGTCACGGAGATCTCACCGGTATTCCTGGAGCCGGTTTGGGACAACACGATGGAGGCCAATTCACCGCCAAAGATGGTCGCGGAATTGCCAAGTGGTGATCCGGTTAAGGCATTGTTTTGACTGAAGTAAACAGTCGCGCCTTCGCCTTCTAGAATGATTTCGCCGCTGTTGTAGGTGCCATACTGGCTGGCAGGTGACAGCCCGTCTGGAGCACCGGCGACGAGCGAATTCGTTGCGTCACTTTGGTCAATAAATAGCTCGTTGCCCGCGCTCGTGCCGTCGCCCTGCTCAAGATAAACAACGTTTCCACTGCCAGCAGCAGCCATGGAGGTCAGTGAAAGCGCCACGACGACCGTCATAGGGGTAATATCAAGTAAACGTATCAAAGCAAAAACTCCCCAAAAGTTAACAATACGTTACCATGATGATTGGGAGATCGCTACACTATTTCCGTTTCCATGCTGATGAAACACGGCCACATTTGCATGTCCGGTTTGCATGACGAGTGCTGTGTTGCCGGTGCCGGTTATCTGACCAAAGGCCCGGTTATTGGAACCATTCTGCGCAATGGCGAAAAGGTTGTCTGATCCGAGGACAGACAGGTCGATTTGATTGCCGAAGCCTGTTTGCGACAATACGCCTGGCTGAATAGTTGCGGCGGCAAATGCGGGAAGCGCAGGCCAGCTTTGGCCAAATCCGCCGTTGTCATTTCCTGAGATGGTCAGGGTTATCGTATTTTCTGGCTCGACGAGGACCTCCAGGGTATTGGCCGGTTCTGTTCTGAGTGAAACGACATTGTCCTGAGCTGCTGCCGTTTCGGTGCTGAGGCTCAGCGTGAAAGCTGTCAGGCAAATGAAATGTGCAACCAGAGGTGGTTTGAACGGTGTCTTCATTGCATATCCTCCTGTGACGGCGAGGCCTTCGGTCAGCGACCTGGGGCAGGCACAGGAAAGGATAGAATAAGGGCGAGTTTGAGGCGGGCTATAGGCGCTTGAAGGAGGCTTTTTGGATGTTTTTATCTTAAATTTAAACAAATTATTACTGTGAGCATTTGCCTGTGATGGCAGTACAGCAAACAGCGGATAAGGCATATGCCTGCTCCGCTGTCTGGCCCAGGATCTGAAACGATCCTGTTATTTCAGAAAGTGAAGTGCCTAAGCGGGCAGAACGAGGTTAACCAATGACCTCGCCGTCTGCCGGCGGCGGCGGCGTTACCGGGCCACCTTCATCGACTGCAGGCGGCAACTGACGCACGCTGGGGGCGGGCGGTGTTGGTCGCGGCTTGGGCCGCGTCTGGGTAATCCGGGCGGCAGAGATCGTCACTGGACGCACCGGGGGGAGCGTCTGGCCGAGGTATTCCCCCAGTTTCTCCTGACGGTACTTCGCAATCAGGCGCTGCTGGGATCCCTTGTCCTTGAAGGCCCACAACCCGACCTCGGCCCCTTCGATGATGGTGCCGTAGACAGCCTTTTCGATGGCCTGTTGCAAGGCAATCAAGCGGGGTTCGTTCCCGGTCACGCCGGCTTCGATTTCAAGCAGCTCGTCCAGCGCGATGTAGCGGAACACGCTACCCCGGATCAGGGAGGAGCCGATTGATTTCTGGGTGACCACGCTGGTGAGGACTTCGCCAGTTTCGGTCGAGACAGCCCGCAGGCTGACGGTCACGGTATCCAGTTGCCACTCGGTATTGCCGCCGATGCCAAGGTATCGTGCGCCTGCGCCACCTGTTTGGGTGTTGCTGTCGTATCCCACGATTCCACCCTGCAGGATGATGCCGGAGTGCAGCAGCGGCGCCAATGCATTCGGATCGATCTCTGTCTCACCGCGATACTGCCGACGCATTTCAGTGAGGATCTGGCGCTCCCGGACGAGGTCCTGCAGGCCGGCGCGATCCAGAACTGTGAACCAGCGGCGTTCACCGGCATCCTGTAGTGCTTTGATCAGAACCGCAGAACCGCCCTGGGACACGGCCCGGGACAGTGTCTGGACGAGTTCGCGCTCTTTGTATTGTCCGGTAAGGTCAGGAAAATCGTAAACGGAGACGGATATGCGGCGCGTCGGTTCTGGCAGCGTGCGCAGGCTCATGTTGACCGGTGTCGGCTGCACAATCGTCGGATCGGTGGTCCCAAAAAATGGCCCTGGCGTTGTGGCGCAGCCAGAGAGAGCAGCGGTTCCAGCCACCACCATGGCACGGAGTAGCACTCGCAGGCCTGCTTCTTTACCAAACACCATGTTTATCCTCGTTCTAATTCGTAGCTGTGGCTGCCCGATCTGCCAGGCAATCAGCAAACCTAATTTTAACTTCCAGTTACCAGTTGCGGGACCACGATTTCTGTCACGGTGCCATCCAGGGAGTCGACAATTGTGAGGCTGATGGAATCCACCGTACGCTCAAAGGTGACTTCGGTGGTTCCGAACGTCACTGTGCCCTGATCGGATGGGTTGCTTCCGAAGATCGCCTCTGTCACCTGGCCCGCGAGAGCGGAAAGCAAGCGACCTTCGAGCTGGCGCACGAACAAATCGGCGTTTGTGGTTCCGGTCGGAGATGTTGTTCCGGTCCCTGTGGTCGAGCTGCTTACTGCATCCCGCGCTGTCGCGTCGCGTTGCGCATTCGCAGTCGACAGCAGGTGGGATGAGTTGAGGGGAGCACCGCCGAAGGACGGGTTGATCGGAGTATAGGTCAACTCTCCAGATACACCGGCTCCCGCAAATAAGAGTGCCGATGCAGTGAAGCCAATGAAGGAATTTTTCATATCAACCACCAATCCTACAAACCTGCCGTGATGCGTCGCTAATTGACCGACTCACGGGTGATAACAACCACGCCGACTGGGTGTCCAGCGCCCATCATCTCTAAAAGCGCAGCAAATAGTGACTTGGCGATGACGAATTGTCCAAGTTGAAATAATTCGCATAAGTGTGTTGCGAATCTGTCACTTGTTGATGATGAAGGCTCGCGTCAGGGTTTTTGCGGGAAATTGGGCAATTCTAACAATGGTTGTGTTGACGTTACGAAAGCGCACGCGTTGCGCTTGGATTCGTTGGTGGCTCCCCCGTGAAATTGACGCTTAATTGAAAACAATCGTCCGGATTTGGGGTGAATGGGTGCGGGGTGCGAACGAGTTCGGTCCGGATTGGCTAAAATTATATAAAAATTTGCGACTTGATTACTGAAAGCTTGATTTAAATCATCTCTTAGGTCTCAATGAGGCGGCAGAATTGTTAACAGAAAGTTAACGGTGCGTGGGGGCGCACGAGGGGTGAATGGGCAGAGGAATATCTTTCATAGCCACATCTAAATTCTTGGTGCGTGGGCCCTTTTAAACAGTTGGGTCGGGGCATGCCTGCAATTGATGCAGGACGCCCCGCTGGGGCGGTTCCGAAGTCGAAGGCTTCTTTGGCGGAAGAACCTGGTAACGATAATTGGAGACCAAAATGCGAATTTCAAAACGTTTTCTGGTGGCAACGACTGCGTTGACGCTGAGCATGAGCGCGGCAGCCCATGCTGATGACAACAAGGCCTTTCTGGAACAGATCGGATCCGACAACAGCGCAAGCGTCGATCAGTCGCTGGGCAACACGAACCAGGCAGGCGGTCAGCAAGGTTCTTCGTCAGCCTCTGGCAATGCGATGGTACAGAACGGCGAGGGTAACTCTCTGGATATCGTCCAGTCCGGTGACGACAACTTCATCGGGGTCCGTCGGGGGCAGGGCGGCGTCAACAACGGTGTGACCCAGACCGGCGACGACAACTCCGCAACGGTAACGCAAAGCTCCGTGACCAACTTTGTCAATGTGATCGAGCAAACTGCCACGAGCTTCTTGTCGGTGGGGAACGAGCTGACGATCACCCAGTCTTCGGTCGGCAATGCTCCGCGTAGCGGTCCGTTGAGCGGCGATGGTAACTTGCTGAGCGGCGTGCGCCAGACGTCGACCGGTCTTGTTAAGAACAGTGTGACCGTCTCGCAGAACGTAAATGTTGCAAACGGCAGCAGCTACACGCGCAACCAGATCGGCGGGAACCTTAATCAAAACGAGAACGCAGGTCTGATTTTTGAAAACTCGAACCTGAACCAGGGTAACAATGGCGTTGTCCAGGTGGGTTGGGGTAACTCGGCCAACCTGACACAGGACGGCACCCGCAACTTCATCAAGCTTGTTGATCAGGCTGGTGGCAGCAACACAGCGATCGCGACTCAGAATGGTGCGTTCAACAGGATTTCCACGATCGCCCAGTCTGGTACAGGCCCGTTTGGTTTCGGTGGGAACATTGCTATTGTGTCCCAGAGCGGCAGCAACAACGGCCGCGGCGGCTTGACCCTGCCCAATGCCGGCTCGGTTGGGGCCACGGATTCCAGCATTTTGCAGTCCGGCATTGGCAACTCGGTGAACTATGCTGCGCTAGGCGACAGCAACGAATTTGGTTTCACTCAGTCCGGTAACGGCAATACCGTCGGATCCGTCTCAGTTGTCGGTTCCGGCAACCAGACCGCTGGTTTCCAGGATGGCAACGCCAACATCATCACCATTATACCGATCGTTGGCGACGATAACGACGTTGGTGTCAAACAGGTGGGGACCGTCAATGTGGCGACTGCCATCCTGACCAACGGAAGTGATCGCAACGCGCTGCTGATTGATCAGAATGGCGGCTTTAACGTTGCCACCATGAGCGTGAATGGCGATGACAACGTTGCCAAGCTGGATCAGACCGGGACTGGCAACAACTTCATCCTGGCCATGGTCGGCGACGCGAACAACAACACGGCCCTGTCGGGGACCTTCAGCGGCAACGCCGCATCCCTCGGGCTGACAGAAGGCGTATTTACCCAAGATGGCGCGGGTAACTCTTTCTTGGGCTCCGTTATCGGTTCGAACAACCTGATGGCCTCGCTTCAAGATGGCAACAACAACGCCATCGTTGCGTCTGTCGTTGGCGGCGCCAACCAGGCAGCGGTTTCCCAGGTGGGCAACAGCAATACAGCCAATTTCACCCAAACTGGCGGCAGCAATAACGCTGGCATCCTTCAGTAAGCTTTTTGGCGGGGGCCTCATTCCTGAGGGTCTCGCCGTTTGATGGGGCATTTACCCCGGCTCAAAACGGAGAAAATTATGAAACTTCTCAAAACATCCTTGATTACCACCACAGCCCTGACGCTTTCGCTGAGCACTGCAGCTTTTGCGGACAGCAATGAAGCCTACCTGGATCAGCAGGACGTGGCGAACAGCGCGATCGTCGATCAGAGCGGTGGCGACAACAACAAGGCAGGTTATGCTGGTCTGAAAATGACCCAGGACGGCTTTACGGCTGCCGATGGCTATAACCAGCTGAGCATCACGCAGTCGAGCGACAACAACGAGATCGGCTTGATCGGCTCCGGCGTGTCTCAGGTTGGCAAAGCCTCCAACCCGGGTGCCGTTTCCTCGAACGTGGCAACCGTGACTCAGTCCGGCGGTGGCAGCAACGTGATCGGCGAGCTGGTGCAGTTCCACAATGGCGGCCCCGGTTCTGCGGGCGTTCCCAACACCCTGACGGTGAAGCAGAACGGAACGTCGAACAACATCACCACGATCAATCAGGAAGGCAAGGTGAACGACCGCAACACGGCGACGATCACCATGTCCGGCACCAGCGACAACATCGATTTGGTGCAGCAGAAAGTGTCCAACAACGGTTCGGGTGACAATACCCTGACCATCACCATGAACGGCGTCAGCAATGGCATCGGGGACTTCACCGGCTTTGCCAATGGCTCGGGTGCGGTTGCGGCCCACTTCCGCCAGTTCAATGCGACCCGCACCAACGCCAATGTCATCATCGGCGGCACCGGCAACCTGGTCGGGACCTACCAGCAGGGCAAAGACAACGATGTTGGCACCCTGGAAGTCACCGGCGACAACAACCAGCTGGGTGTTCTTCAGCACGGTAACAGCAACCTCGTCAACGTTGCCGCGATTGCAGGTAACGGCAACAATGTTGGTATTTCCCAGATGGGCAACACCAATGGTGCTTCGGTTACCGTAACCAATGACAACAACGCCTTCGGTGTCATGCAGAATGGCAACGACAACAGCGCAACGGTTTCCGTCTTTGGTGATGGCAATGGTCTGACCGGCACCACGCCTCTGTTGGCTGGTTCCGCGCTGGCGGCCGCTGGCAGCCACGTTTCCTTTGAGGCGGGCCTGATCCAGCAGCAGGGCAATGACAACACTGTCTTGGCCTCCGTGACTGGCAACAACAACCTGTTCGGTACCCTGCAGTGGGGCGCTGACAACAGCATCACCGCCACCGTGAATGGCAACAGCAACCAGTCTGCCGTTGTTCAGGTCGGCAGCAGCAACACCGCGAGCTTCTCGCAGACTGGCGGTACCAACAACGCTGGCATCATTCAGTAATCAAAGAGTTGCGCGGGGCTGAATGCATTCCTCAGCCCCGCGATTTTACGTGTGTTAATCATTTTGACCTCTGGGGGGAGGTACTATCATGAAACTTCTGAAAACGACCTATATCACGACAACTGCTCTCACCCTTTCGATGAGCGCCGCGGCTTTCGCCGGCAGTGGCAACGAAGCCTACTTGGATCAGATCCAATCCGGATCCGGGACGGGCACGAACAGTGCTCTGATTACCCAAAGCGCGGGTAACGACAACGAGGCGGGTTCGACCAGCCAGAACATCCGTCAGATTGCACAGAGCAACTCCAACAACGATCTGGACATCGTGCAGAGCGGCGATAACAACGACATCGGTCTGAACGGCTTCCAGCAGCTGGCGCAGTATGCCTCCTCTCCCAACGGCAACACTGCGTCGATCACCCAAAGCTCGAATGACAACGTAGTTGGCAAGGTGACTCAACGAAACCGCTTCGGTGGTGCGGTCGGTGCGTCCGGCAACGCATTGACCATCCTGCAGCAGACCGGTGACGACAATGTCATCACGGAGGTTTTCCAGGACAAGCACAAGGGCGGTTCCGGCAACACGGCCACGCTGACCATGTCCGGCACCAGAAACACCATCGCGCTTGCCAAACAGACCGTCACAGGGGGGAGCATCCCGGGCAACACGATGACTGTCTCGATCTCCGGCGACGACAACGGTCGTGGAGCGCTGGGTGGATATGCGGCTCTCAGCGGTGCGTCCACAAGCGAACTCAAACAAGGGTTCGAAGACTTGAACAACGGGAATGTCAACAAGGGCAACAACGCTCTGGCACTCGACATTTCCGGGAACAGCAACCAGTTCGGCGTGACGCAGGACGGGACGAACAACACTGTTGGCACACTGTCCATCACCGGCAGCAGCAACGAGTTGGGCATCAGCCAGGTCGGCGATGCGAACACTGTGCAGCTTGCTGTGCTGGGGGGCAACTATAACAACGTTGGTATCTCGCAGACTGTCGACAACAACTGGGCGCAGGTCGACATCAGCGGGTCCTCCAACGAAGCCTGGGTGATGGAACACGGCAACCGCAACTTTGTGGACCACTGGGTGGAGGGCGACCACCATACTGCCGAGATCGACATTCTCGGCGACGACAACTCACTGAACACCCATCAGCGCTGGGGCAATGGCAACCAGATGTATGTGAGTGTAACCGGTGATCGTAACAATAATGGTGGTGCATTGAGCGGCAATGCCGGCAGCGCATTTGCGGCTGCCAATGGTGTCACCGGCCTTCCGATGTCTGCGGGGTCCCTGTGGCAACACGGCAGCAACAACGAGATGACCGTGACAGTCACCGGAGACGACAACCTCTTTGCAGTCCTGCAACGGGGTAGTGGCAACGCGCTTGTCGGAACGGTGATCGGGGCCAACAACCAGGCTGCCGTGGCGCAAAATGGCAACAACAACACTGCCAACTTTGTCCAGAACGGTTCGTACAACAACCTCGGCATCATCCAATAAATCGACACCCCGTCGCGGCAGATCCGCGGCGGGGCTCAATCCCGTTTGCAACACAATTTCTATAGCATTCAGGTGAGTTTAACGATCAATTTCAGGAGCTTGACCCAATTGAACTGTGCCCAACATGACGCTGTTGACCATTGAATATTGCATTGGGGGCGTAAGATGACACATCTGAAGACAATCCTGGTGACCTCCACGGCCATGGCATTGGCCGCCGCGGCTTGGGCGGACAGCAACAAAGCGGCCATTGTCCAGAACGGCAGTGGCAATGCCGCATTGATCGACCAGGGGGCCGGAACGAACAACGTGGCCGGTACAACGGCGACGTTCACCGACTATGCCGACATCCCGCTTCGGCAGGACGGGGACAACAACGACCTTTCGGTTAAGCAGTCGGGTAACGGCAACCTTGTGGGCTACAACGGCAACAGCGGCAATCCGGCTGGCTATGTCCAGCAACTTGGGGACGACAACCTTGCTACGATCGAGCAGACGACGGACGGCAACGCCGTGATCCGTCTGTCTCAGAAAGGCGACGTCGGGACCGGCACGGGTGAAAACGTCCTGACCATTCTGCAGACGGGTGGCAACAACAACACGCTGCGAACTGTACTCCAGCAGGCAACCGGCGGAGTTCCGGATCTGGCCAATACTGCGGCTTTGATCCAGGACGGTACCGGTAATCTGATCAATACCGTTCAGCAGTTCGGCGAAGACAACAGCCTGGCCGTTCAGATGACCGGCGATAGCAACGGCACCACCGCGCTGTCGGGCGTGGCGGATGTGGCGAATGATGCCACCTTCATCCAGCGCGGCCTTGGCAACATGATCAACGTTGACATCGCTGCCAACAACACCGGTATCGGTGTGGAGCAGCGGGGGAACGGCAACGCGGTCGGCACGTTGGACATCAACGGCGACAACAACGAGATCGGTATCGCGCAGGGTGGTCCTGTTAACCAGTCCAGCCAATCGGGCAATAACAACCTCGTGGCGATGGGCGTGATCGACGGCGCCTCCAACATCATCGGGATCCGCCAGTGGAACGATGACAACATGGCGGTTTTGAATATCATCGGCACCTCGGACGACAATATCGTGTCGATCCTTCAGAAAGACGTGTTCGGAACGGGTGGCGAGGCCATCGTCAACATCGACGGAGACGCCAACGGTGGTGACTTCAACACCGTCGCGATCATGCAGCAGGCCTGGGGCTTTGCTGATGTGGGCATAGTCGGGGATCAGAACAATGTGCACGTCACCCAGTTCAATGCTGGTGAAGCAACCCTTCGCATCGGCGGCGCCGCGGAGGGCGACAGTAATTTCCTGTCCGTTGTGCAGGGCCTGTCCAGTCCGGCGAGCCCCAATGTTGTGACGGCGTCCATCTTTGGCGACGGCAACAATCAGGCAGGTGGCTTCAGCGCGCCTGTGTCGTTAACGGCAGCCGTAGCCGCGACCGGCTACCAGACCTGGGACGGCCTGCAGCCGGGCGAGTTGAGCCAGAAGGGCATGGGCAATGTGATGTCGCTGACGGTTGGTGTCGATGGCGTCAGCCAAGCTAACGATAACCTCTTCGCCGCCAGCCAGCATGGTGATTTCAACACGCTGACCGGCACTATCAACGGCAGCATGAACCAGGCCGTCGTTGCACAGACGGGCAACAGGAATGTTGCTGTTTTCGCACAGACAGGGTCCGGCAACAGCATCGGCATCGTCCAGTAAAATGTTTCGACTGGGGCGGACCACCGCCCCCACACGACAACCGGGGAAGTATCCCCCTGAAATAAGGATCACAGCAATGCGGAATACGAAAACAATTCTGGCGGCCTCAACGGCGCTTTCCCTTCTGGCGGGTGCTGTCTTCGCCGGTAGCGGCAATGAAGCTCTGCTGAGCCAATCCGGAAATGCAAACAACGCTCTTGTCACCCAGTCGGGCGACAACAACAGTGCTTTCGGCTCGGTCGATGGTGGCACCACCAAGGCAGACATGATCCAATCTGGCGACCAGAACACGCTGACCATTACCCAGTCGGGCGATGGCAACGAAATCGGCATCAAGGGAAGCCTTGTGACCTTTGGCGGTGGGGCCGGTCTGAACCAGACGAATAATAACGCCACGACCGCAGGCAATTTCAACGTGCTGAGCGTCACCCAATCCACCAATGGAAACGCGGTGCAGGGAATCCGTCAGCGTGTCTTTGCCGGGGCAGGAGGCAACAGCATGACCATCACCCAGCAAGGCGGTGACGGTAACCTGATCGGTGATATCAAGCAGTGGCAGTATGGTTCCTCAGGAGCCAATACGGAGGGGCAGACGATTGCCATCCTGCAGGACGGTGCCAACAACCAGATCCGCGCGGTCTATCAGGACCTGACGGGCAACGGGAATGAAGGCAATACGATGTACATCGACATCCTGGGCAACAACAACAGCGGTGCCCAGCCGGTCAACTCGGATGCGCGTGCCGGATACAATGGTGGCGGACAGTTTCGCCAAAACGGCTACGGCAACTACATGGATGTGGACATCACCGGTGACTCCAACGGCTATGGGGTGAACCAAGTTGGTGCCCGCAACTCGATCGGTACGCTGGCCATAAATGGTGACGGCAATGCGTTCGGCATCGCACAGCTTGGCAATGACAATACCGTTTCGGTTGTCAGCGGCATCAACGGAAATGGCAACGATTTCGGGGTCAACCAGAACGGATCTTCCAACCTAGTTGATGTGGCGCTTTTCGTCGGTGATCTCAATGAGCTGCTGGTCGATCAGGACGGTGCTGACAACACGTCCTACGTGACCATCGATGGTGACCAGAACGATGGCGACATCACCCAGGGTGGCGGTGGCAGCAATACCGCATCGCTGAGCCAGGTCGGTGACAGCAACGTGGCGACCATCACTCAGTGACGCCGCAGCGCCGGATTGGCGCAAAAAATCAATCAGGCCGGGCGCCAGCGCGCCCGGCCCCTGATCCGTAGGAGCCCGTCGTACAATGCGCATTCTCGTTCTTCTCAGCGTTCTTCTTCCTGCGGCGGCTGCCGCGCAGGACAATCTGGTTTTCATTGATCAGATCGGTTTGGAAAACGAGGCGCTGATCGATCAGGTCGGAAGTGGCAACCAATTGGGCCTTGATACGGATGTCGCGCTGCAGGAGGGTTATTATAACAGCCTGATCGTGACCCAGACGGGGGCGGACAACCAAGTGGGCACCATCGGACGGGGCTTTGAGCAAAGCGGCAATTCGCAGACACCTACGATTTTCAACCAGGTCGACATCACCCAAGGCTCCAACAGCAACCTTGTGGGAGAGGTACTTCAGGCCGCAACCGGGGCCATCCCATCTGGCGCCAACCGCCTGTTCATTCTGCAAGGACAGTCCGGGTCGGGAGATGGCAACCAGATCATCACCGTAATCCAGGAACAGCTGGACGGAATGCCTGGTCAGATTGCCCAGATTGAACAGACCGGCACTGAAAACACTCTGCTGCGGGTCGAGCAGCGGTCCGAAACGGCTGCGCAATTCGCCGAGAACATCATCCGCGCCCGGTTCACCGGATCCTACAACGGTCGCGGTCAGCTGACCGGGCCTGCTTTGCTGTCCCGCGCCCTCGACAACGCGCTCATCCAGCGTATCGGCTACGATAATATGGGTGCAAACGGCAATGAGATGGATCTGACGGTTTCTGGGGATTTCAACCGCTTTGGCATCTTTCAGGGCGGACGCCGCAATTCGGTCGGTTTCGTCACAATCACCGGCGACACAAACGAAGTGGGGCTGCGCCAGGATGGTTTGCAGAATGATATCACCATGTCCACGGTCGCTGGCGATGAAAACCGGGTCGGGGTGGGGCAGATCGGCACGAACCGCGCCTGGGTGGAGCTGACGGGGTTCAGCAATCGGAACGACATTCTCGGGCTGCAGGAAGGCACCAACGATCTGGAGTTCTATGTCGAAGGAACTGGCAATATCGCCTCAGCGGACCAGAACTATTTTTCAGGATTGGGGGGCGGCAATGCCGCGGAATTCCGCATTCTCGGAGACAGCAATTTCCTAGACCTTCTGCAACAGGGGCAAAACACGGCTGTCTTTCTTGTTGAAGGCGACCTGAACAATGCCGCACCTGCAAGCTTCACGGGTGTTGCAGCCAGCGATCCAAGTCTGACGCCGGGTTTCTTCAAGCAACTTGGCTTCGGGAATGATGCCACGACATCCATCACCGGGGACGCAAACCTAGTTGCCGCGGTACAGGACGGTGATGCGAATGGTTTCACGGTCATCATTGTCGGCAATACGAACCAGGCCGCCGTCGCACAGCGCGGAAACGCGAACGACGCGTGGATTTCTCAAAACGGGACCGGAAATACGGCTGCAATCATCCAATAATCTGGCCCCCCCTTTATCTCTGCCAATATCGTGCACTTGCGGAGCGGAGAGGATGTAAGCGCTTTGCCGCGCTACCGGCCTTGGCGGGCGGTTCTGTATAGGGCGCTTCGTCTTGCGCCGCCGAACTGCAACATGGAGTTGGCCAGAAGCGGCTGACGCCCGGTGTCCGTCAGCGGGATGTGACCGGTCCCCCCTGCGACGATGCCGCCTGTCAGGTGGCGGGCGGCGGCGGCGAATTCAGGGGTCAGGTAGGGGCTGGACGCGGCGCTCAATTGGGGCAGGCAAAGCCGTGAGGCCCACAGGAACGGATGAGTCGAGAGACGGGCTTCACCGGACGGATCGAGAAAGAATGCTGCTTTCACGGTTGATTGGCGTGACCATGCTATCGTGTTTGAGAGTGACCAAGAAAGGCGAGCTGCCCCTGAAACTGGCCGCCATAGACGCCGGAGGACCGGGGCATCGTAATGGGAAGAAGCACAAGACCGGCCGCCATGGCAGCGGCTAGTGCCAGTGCAAGAAGAGAAGTCATTTCTTTCATTTGCGGTTTCCACTTCCTGGGCTGAATAGTTTTAAAGACGCACTGGCCGTCTGGCGCATGGCGTACTCAAGGTATCGTTACATGTTTTGTACGGCGTTCCGGGTGCGGGGGTCTTGGCAGGTTCTGCCAGCCATATGACCCTATCTGCCAAACCGGGTGTCCACGCTGCAGTTATTGGGTCGCTGCAGCCTGCCGGTATTGGGCAGGTGCCTGGCCAACCCAGCGTTTGAAGGCGCGGCTGAAAGTACTTTGTTCGGAAAATCCGGTGAGGAATGCGATCTCGGCGATCGAGAAGTCGCTTGTGGTCAGCAGTTCATGGGCAAGTTGGGTTTGGGCCTGTTTCAGGGCCTCTCGATAAGTCAGCCCCTCTTCGGACAGGCGGCGGTAGAGAGTGCGTTCGCTCATCCCCATGGCGCGCGCGATGTCGCCCGCTTGTGGCAAGCCATGTTTCAGTGCCTGTGACAGGTGGCGCATCAGATCGGTCATCAGCGGTGGGTTCTTGTGCAAGGCACACATTTCCTCATCCAGATGCCGGATCAGGAAGTCGGACACCGCCTTGTCTCCGAGCCGGACCGGCAGATCCAGCGCGGTGGAGGGCAGGGCGAGGGCGTCCCGGTCTGCTTCAAAGTGAACCTCGCAGCCAAAATACTCGGCATAGCGTTCAGGCGTGCCTCGGCAGGGGTGACGAAAGGATGCATAGGATAACTGGATATCCTGTCCCAACAGGCAGCGGATCTTGTGAGCAAAGCTGGCCAATGCGCATTCATTGCGAAATTGCAGGACGGGATGAGTGACGGAACGCTCTTCGATGATCAGGCGAGCAGGATCCTGAGTGTCATCAAAAAGATAATCGACAGTGTCGGTCATGAGCCGGAAATAGCGCTCGATAAGGCGCATGGAGCTGCGTAGATCAGGTGCCGTCTTGATCGCAAGCCCCAGCACCCCGAGATCGTCCAGCTGGATGGTCTCTGCGTAAGTGGAAATGAGAGCGACCTCATCTTCCTGGGTGCTCCGTATCCAGTCCAGAGCGTTGAAATACTCGGCCTCGGGCATGATCCCATCCGCGCCCGGCCGAAAGCGATAAACAACTTTCCCTTCAGAGAGCAAAGCACCGTCGTTCGACATCGTCAGACCAGCGGCATTGGCCATCGTCGCCACAAATGTTGTTGTTACACTTGGCATTCGACTCTCCCTGTTTGGGAAACGAAGATAATTTATCTTTTGATTTAGGGATAGAGACTTCGGGGTGTCCTTGGCGCCACCACGGGCGTCGTTGCTGCGCCTGCCGGCTCCATTTGGGGGCCTGACGCGCTGTGGGGCGGTGGCAGCGCCTGCAATTTGGGGCTGGTCCGTCATGATGTGCCTCCTCCCTAATGATCCGTGAGTTAACTGATCAGTCAATGCTCTGCAGGGTGTACTGATCGGTACGCAAATGTCAATGTAATTCTTTTCTGCTCCGCTCTCTTCACAAGTTGGAGAGGGGAAATCTAATACTTTTCAGAGGTTTAATAACTTTTTTGCAAAGTTTGCGCGCGCGTGAGTGAAAACTGATCGGTACACCTTTGAGGTGAGTTCGGCGGTGCGATCATGAAGCAAGGTCGTGGGCAGGGCGCCGTCTAGGCCGATCGTGATAGCGACATGCCGTGGCGCCCGCAGAACCCAGCCAGACGGAGGCTCGCTGAGTAAATGGAAATCACGCCACATCCGAATCGTTCTCAGACGCCTGCAACATGGCAGCAGGGCACTGCGACGTTAGCCGCGACGGGAAAGGCCCGCCAACTATGGCAGGCGCGGCATCCAACATGATGTGCCCGAAGTTCTTTGCCTGGTTATTTTACGCCAAGGCCCATCTGCATCAGGGTCCGGCGCACCGGCGCCATTGAATAGAGCGCATTGAGGCCAAAGGCACGTAGATCGCGCAGCGGGCGCGGTGCCAGCATCGAGGTGCGGTTCAACAGGTCGATGCCTTTGACGCGCAACATGATGTCCTTGTGGCGGGCCTTGTTGTAGGCCTCCAGCATCGCAGCATCGCCCAATCCCTCGGGGCGGGCCTCGGCCAGTTCCAGCAGACAGCGCAAATCGCTCAACGACATGTTCAGCCCTTGGGCGCCGATTGGCGGCACCACGTGGGCCGCCTCTGCCATCAGCGCCAACCGCTCGCCGTTCAGCCGCTCAGCCGACTGGCTGATGATCGGCCAGATGGTCCGGCGGGAGGCCAGCGTCAGATCACCCAGCAAGCCACAGCTGCGCCGGGTCATCGCGGCCTCGAACTCTGCCGTCTCCATCTGCAGCAACTCGCTCGCCCGCGGACCGCGTTCCATCCAGACTACGGCTGAGGACGGCAAGCCTTGATAGTCGGGCAGGGGAACCAGGGTGAATGGCCCGCCCGAGCGGTGGATTTCGGTCGAGACGTTTTCATGTGGGACCGGATGGGTTACCGCAAAGGCCAGCGCCTTTTGCCCGTATCGGGTGGTCTTGATCGGAATGCCTGCGGCCTCGCGCATCGGGGAATTGCGCCCGTCGCAAGCAAGAACCAGTTTTGCCTTTTGCTGGCTGCCGTCGGTCAGGGTCACGCGAGCTTCGTTCAGGCGGGTGAACAGCTGCGTGGTGCCAACGCCGGGGCGGAAATCTACATTCGGCAGATCAGCCAGCGCTGCGACCAGCTCCCGGCGCAACAGCCAATTGGGCAGGTTCCAGCCAAAGGGCTGGTCCGAGATATCGGCGGCGTTGAAATCCCGCACCACCCGCGGTTCGGGGTGCTCTCCGCCAGCATCGACGATGCGCATGATCTGGAGGGGGGCGGCGTGATCAGCAAGCCGGGCCCAAAGGCCACAACGCTCCAGCAACTCGCGGGCGGGCTGCAGGACTGCGGTGGTGCGCAGGTCGGAGCCATCGACGTCCCGCTCGGTAATCGGGGGGGCCGGGTCAACGCAGATCACCCGGAACCCGGCAGAGCCAAAAGTGGCGGTGGCTGTCAGTCCGGCGATGCCGCCGCCGGAAATCAGGATGTCACAGGTCTGGTCCATGGCTGCCGCCTTTCATCGTCCGTCTGCCCTGAGATATGCCCCTAGGCAGAGGAATGACAAGCGGCATATGGTCCTTATCCGCGCGTGATCAGGATCAAGAGCGTGAACATCACCGGTACAAGGCACAGGGCCGGTATATAAAGACCGGGAACGCCGAACATGACCACCGAGCAACCCCAGAGGCTGACGAAGGTGCCAAGCGCGTAATAGATGTTGTCCTTGGCGCCATAGGCGACCTCTTTGCAGATCCGGCCCAGAAGGGGGATGGCAAACAGCAGCCGCTGCCAGAGAGACAGGCGTTCGGGGAGGGTATAAGCAGTCATATCGCGTTTCCTGTATGTATTACTGCGGCTTCATTTAGGTCAGGAAAGGTGACTATTGCAGGCGAGATTTCGTCGCAGTCTGCTTGCGCGTGGAAAACCGCTCAGCTGAGCCGAAATTTACCGCGGTTCAGCAGCCATTCTGCCGCGCCGGACGACCCGGTGCAGCCATTGAGTGGATAAGGGTACGGGGGAGCGGTGCCGGTTCTACAACAGGCGGCTCAGGAACCCTGTCAGATCATCAGTATGGTGATGGATGTGATCGCCGTCTTGCGGGGCTGGCGCGACATGGACGGTGCGCATGCCCATGGCGTGCGGTGCAGCCAGATTGCGGGGATCATCCTCGAACATGGCGGCGGTTTGTGGCGCAATGCCCGCCTTGGCAAACACAGTGTCGAATGCCTGCCGTTCGGGTTTTGGCCGGTAATTGGCGTGTTCGACGCCATAGATCCCGTCAAACAGCCCAGCCAGACCGCGCGCTTCGAGAACCCGCTCGGCATAGGGGGCGCTGCCGTTGGTATAGACGATCCGCCGCCCCGGTAGATCCCTGATCCGGGCGGCAAGCTCGGCATCCGGGTCCAGCGGCGCAAAGGAAATGTCGTGCACCGCAACCAGATAGGGATCGGGATCGATGCCGTGTTCTTGCATCAGCCCGGCCAGGGTGGTGCCATGTTCCCGCCAGTAGTGTTTGCGCAGACGGTCGGCCTCGGCGTGATCCACGCCCAGTTCGGCCATCACATAATCGGTCATCTTGACCTCGATCTGATCGAACAGCCGCGCCGAGGGCGGGTAAAGCGTGTTGTCGAGGTCGAAGACCCAGTGACGGACATGAGAGAAATGTGATTTGACCATGCCCTTCGATTAAGTTGGATGCAGCTGTTTTGCAATGCAGCGCGGCTTTTCTGGCCTGCGTGATTTCGGCGCAAATTGAGCAAGAGGCTTGATTGGCTGGGGTCGCACTGTAGAAAAGACCGGATGAAATCCCACGGAAAAACCATGAACCAGCACCGCAGCAATCAGAAAGACGCCTATGCGCTGATCCTTGAAGCCATCGACGTAGGCGTCTACCGGCCCGGCGACCGACTGGTGGAAAGTGATCTGGCCGAACGCTTTGGCGTCTCCCGCACGCCGATCCGCGAAGCCCTGCAACGGCTTGAAACGCAATCGCTGCTGGAGCGGGACGGCAGGTCGCTGATCGTGGCCTCGCTGGATCATAACCAGATGGCCGAGCTCTATGTGGTGCGGCGCGAACTGGAAGGTCTGGCCGCGCGGCTTGCCGCGCAGCACGCCACCGAGGAAGAGATCCGTGTCCTGCAGGAGATGGTGAAGGCCGATGATCAGCTGGTCGATGATCCGACCGAGCTGGCCAAGGCGAACCGGCGCTTTCACGAACAGATCCACCTTGCCTCGCACAACCGCTATCTGGTCCAGCAGCTCAATCTGGTGCACCGGACAATGGCACTGATGGCAACCACCTCGCTGGCGGCCAAGGGACGCGGCAAGATCGCGCAATCCGAGCATAAGGGTATCGTGGATGCGATCAGCAGGCGCGATGCGGATGCTGCGGCAGATGCCCTGAAAGATCATATTTCTATCGCCTTCATGACCCGTCTGAAACAGGATGCTGGCGACCGCAGCAAGGGCTGAGCAGCCGGTTGCTGACCGGTGACCTCTGGTTGCTTTGGCGGAGACAACCGTCGGTGTTCTAAGGTCCTGTGGGTGCGGTGTTCCGGGGGGCGGTTTGCTCAGGATCCTCTGCCTGTGGCGCAGGGCATTCATCCGGCGCGTGGATCCCATGATCGGTCTTGTCCCAGAAGAAGGGATGAAAAACCAATTCATAGAACCCTTTGTAGGCGGCAACGACGCCCATGGGATAGTAGAACAGCAGGCAGGGGGCCCATGGGGCCAGCCACCGCCGACCGGTCACAAAGGCCGCGATAACAGCCGTGGTCTGGTTCAGGAGCTCAAAAATCACCAGACTTGCGACGGCCAGCGTCAGCCAGCCCCCGGGAACCGTGCCCGCACTGGGATGGGGAACGCCGAGGGCCACGAGCCAGAAGCTCCACAAGAACGGTGCGAGCAGAAATTGCCCGACAGAGCCAAGGAAAAAGACCTGAAACCCCAGGAACTGCCGCCAGCCAAGATCCCGGAACAGCTGCGCCGGGGAGCGCATATGCACACAATAGGTCACCATGAAACCCTTCAGCCAGCGTGACCTCTGCTTGATCCAGGGCCAGGGACGGCAATTGGCCTCTTCATAGGTGGTGGAGGCCAGCATCTCGGTCCGGTAGCCTGCCCGGAACAGGCGCACACCCAGGTCCGCGTCCTCGGTCACGTTGTGGGCGTCCCAGCCGCCGACGCGGTCCAGAATGTCGCGCCTAACGAACATGGTGGTGCCACCGAGAGGCACGACCAGCCCCATGCGGGCAATTCCCTTTAGAACGATGCGGAACCAGCTGGCGTATTCCAGCGTAAAGCAACGCGCGATCCAGCTTGCACGCGGGTTGTAATAATCCAGCACGCCCTGCACGCAGGCGAGTTCAGGCGGGGCATGGGCAAACGCCTCTGCCACCCGGTGCAGCTGATCGGGCTGCGGCGCGTCCTCGGCGTCCCAGACACCGATGATGTCGCCGTGGCAGTAGTTCAAAGCATAGTTCAGCGCCCGGGGTTTGGTCGTCAGATCAGCATAGGCTGGAACTCTGACCACCCGGGTCCAATGAGGCAGCCGCGCCTTTTGAACCGCCCGTAGCGTGACAATGTCATCCTCTTCCAGCACCAGAAGAACGTCCAGCAGATGGCGTGGATAGCGCAGTTTCCTGAGCCGGTGCAAAAGCGCGGCGCTGATTTCGGCCTCTTTGAATAGTGGGACCAGCACCGATATGCGTGGCAAATGATCCGGTCGCAGGCGCCCACGGGGCTGCGGGGGCGGGCGGTAACGCTCTGCCAGAAACCCTGCAAGGCCAATCACCCGGAAGCCTGCGAACAGCACGAGCAGCGCCATTGCAAACGCGCTCAAGGCATTGAATACAAACAGCGGCATCAGGATGGAAAGGCTCAGCACCATTCCCAGCCAGACTGCAATTGCCATATGCAGCCTGCCGTGGGCCAGAAACCGGCTGCTCATCTCGGACGGCACGCTGTGGCTGGCTCTGCGCACCATCCGGTGCCGCAGGCTGCGCGTCAGCAGATCGCGAACCTGCTCCTTGCGGGCAAGCGCCGGGATCACGGTGCCAAAGGTATTGCGCAGCTGTTGTTGGATCTGGTTTGCCCTGCCGAGATCGGCGATAGTCACGACAATCGCATCCCCCAACTTCATCCAGGGCACGGCAGAATTCCGGAGCCAGAAGGCCGGAGGCATCTTGTTCAGAAGGTTCGGATCCGGTCGGGCCTGCGCCAGCTCGACATACCGAAACGCGTCGCGCGTGGAGCTGTCGGTCCCTTGCGGCGCGCGGGTGCGGGGCTGCGCGGTATTGGGCAGTAGATCCTGCAACCCGTCCGGCAGGGGTTTGCCGTGCCGTCGCAGAGTCAGCGCACGTATCGCCTCATCAGGCTGATGTTCCGCGCCCGGCGTCGCGGGCTGGCGCCGTTTTACCTTTACCGGAGGAGGAGCGAAAGCAGAGCGATATGCCTTGTTTCTGTGCTGATGTGCAACCAGATGGTGCTGCGCCTGTTGCGCCCGGAATAGTGATTTGCCGGGATGGCGCAATCCCCGTGTGTGCTTACTCATATGAAGAACAACCCCAGATAGAAACTGGAGCTACGGTTGCCATCCATGGTTAATGGGTGGTTAACATGAGCGCGCTCAGGGGGCGGCCTCCGCGGTTTTTACGACGCTTTCCGGGTCGCCATGGCTTCCGCAAAACGTTCGAAAAGGTAAAAGCTGTCCTGCGGTCCGGGGCTTGCTTCCGGGTGGTGCTGCACGGAATAGACAGGGCGCCCGGTCATGGCGATGCCGCAGTTGGAGCCGTCGAACAGCGAAATGTGGGTTTCTTCCACCCCTTCGGGCAGCGACTGCGCATCCACCGCGAACCCGTGGTTCATCGAGGTAATCTCAACCTTGCCGGTGGAATGCTCTTTCACCGGGTGGTTTGCACCATGGTGGCCGTGGTTCATCTTGACCGTCTTACCACCCAGCGCCAGCGCCAGCATCTGGTGTCCAAGGCAGATGCCAAAGACGGGCAGATCGGTGGTGTCGAGGATCGTCTTGATCATCGGCACGGCATAGGCGCCGGTGGCCGCCGGATCGCCAGGGCCATTGGACAGGAATACTCCGTCAGGATTATGGGCGAGCACCTCTTCGGCCGTGGCCGTTGCAGGTAGAACGGTCACATCGCAGCCCGCAGAGGCCAGGCAGCGCAGGATGTTGCGCTTGGCGCCATAGTCGACGGCGACAACTTTGTGCTGGGGGGCCTCCTGACGGGTATAGCCTTCGGGCCAGGCCCACCGCATTTCGTCCCAGCGATAGCTTTGGGCGCAGGTGACGTCCTTGGCCAGATCCAGACCTTCCAGACCGGACCAGCCGCGGGCGGCTGCAACCAGTGCTTCCACGTCGAAGTTGCCTTCCGGATCATGTGCCAGCGCCGCATGCGGAGCGCCCTGCTGGCGGATCGCGCGGGTCAGGCGCCGGGTGTCGATGCCGCCGATGGCGATACGGCCGGTGCGGGTCAGCCAGGCTTTCAGCTCTTCGGTGGCGCGCCAGTTGGAGGCCAGCGTCGGATCCCATTTCACCACCATGCCAGCCGCAACCGGATCGCCGGTTTCGTCATCCTCGGGGGTGACGCCGGTGTTGCCGATATGCGGGAAGGTAAAGGTCACGATTTGCCCGGCATAAGACGGGTCGGTCATGATCTCCTGGTAGCCGGTCATCGCGGTGTTGAAACACAGCTCGGCCACGGTTCGTCCTGTTGCGCCGAACCCGGTTCCGTAAAAGACGGTTCCATCAGCAAGCGCAAGACACGCGGTTGGCTTGGACGGTGCGGTATCGGCCATGACACGACTCTCCATGAGGTGAAATTCAAGGGCTTGTAGGGGGTGGTTCAGAGCGGGTCAAGAGCGCTGCGCATCGGCGCGACAAAGCCTGCAGGCAAAGGGCGTCAGAGCGCGCGCTTGAAATGCGGCTTTCAATTGGATAAACGTCCGAATTCCGATGCCATGGGGATGGGTACAGAAAATGGATACGCGTACACGGGTCAATCAGGCCCTGAAGCAGGCCATGAAAGACAAGGCAGCCGAACGGCTGGCAACGCTTCGCCTGATCAATGCCGCGATCAAGGACAAGGAAATCGCCGCGCGCGGTGATGGTGAGGAAGGCAGTATCGGCGATGCTGAAATCCTCGGGATCCTGGGCAAGATGACCAAGCAGCGCAACGAAAGCGCCCGCGCCTATGAAGAGGGCGGTCGTCTGGATCTGGCTGAGCGGGAGCTGGCGGAAATTACCATCATCGAGGAATTCCTGCCCAAACAGCTGACCGAAGAAGAGATCCGCAGCGCGGTCAAGAGCGCGGTCAGCGACACCGGTGCGGCCTCGATCCGGGATATGGGCAAGGTCATGGGTGTTCTGAAGTCCAAATACACCGGGCAGGTCGATTTCGGCCTTGTCGGCCCAATGGTCAAAGACGAGCTGTGCTCTGAAGGCGGCTGCTGAGACAGCTGCCGGATCGGGCATTCGCCATGAAAGATTGAGTGCGTAAAAAGGCCCGCATCGCTGCGGGCTTTTTGCTTTCATGGCAGTTCGGCATCCAGTGCGCCGACTACGGCCCCGGCCTTGCGCAGGAAATCTTCGCGCACCTTTGCGGCAAAGGGATTGGCCTCTGCAATTGCGGCAAAGACGCCAGGGGGATCCCCCTGAACCATCTGCACCGCTTCGACCAGTCGGTCAAAGCTGGCAGTCGTCATCCGGGCGGGCAGGGGGCCCATGTCGGATAGGGTCCGGGCAATTAGGTGCGTTAGCCCCTGAACGGTGGCGGCCTCAATATCGTGCTGTTCTGCGGTGGTCAGAATCACCTGTAGGCCCAACACCGTTCTGAGAAAGGCCGCCAGGGGCAGGTGAGACCTGCCGCGTATGTTGCAAAGGGCAATTTTGTGACCGGCGAGGCCAACGCGGGCGCTTTGCGGGCCAAAAAGAGGGTGGGTGCCCACGAGGTCAACATGATCCGGCAGGCGGCTTTGCATGATTTGTACCGGCTCCAGCTTGACCGAGCCGACATCCGCGACAATGGCGCCGGGCTGAAGGTATGTGCGGATCTCACTACATACGCTCCCGATGGTATGAACCGGCACCGCGAGGATCACCAACGGGCAACCAGCGGCCGTGGCCAGATCGCCGGAGCGCTGGTTCGGTCCTGAGATGGCGTCCGGTGGCAGGGCTGGATCGCAAATCACGAGCGGTACATGCGGCGACAGGTGGCGGGCGATCAGCTTACCGAATTGGCCAAAGCCGATCAGGCCAACCGTGTGGATATGAGGCATTGAAGTCATCGAAACGCTCCGGTGGGCCACGAAACCGGAGGAGTGTCTGATGCTTCTGCTGACCGCCGGATCGCGGCGGGTGAACATCAAAACAAGTGTATGCGGCCGCCGTTATGGAAACAGCGGATAATAAACGGTGCTGAAAAGAGGCGTCGTTTTACACATGCAGGCTGAGTAGCCCGCGGACCGGGGAAAGTCAAAACCCGATTTCAGCAGGCTCAGCCCCGCAGTGCCGATTGCAGGTCGTCATAGAGCGCCTTGCGCTCATCCTCGGACAGGAAGGCGCCGATCTCCACTTCCCGGCCTCCGCCGCGCAGGGTCACGTAATTGGGCACTGGTCCATCGTGGGCGTGCAGTTGGACGGTGGTCCAATGGCGATTGCAATGCCAGCTTTGATGTCCGCCGCGGGGGCCGGTGCGCTCCAGCCGGGCCTCTTCGGGGCCCAGCGTGAGAACCTCCAGGATCTGCCGGTCGCGTCGGCTGCGGTCCAGCGCCCATTTCATGCCGAAGAGGGTGATCAAAAGAAACGGCAAAAGCCCCCAAAGAACGAAGGATCCAAGCAGCGGCAGCAGGGGCACCGCAATCAGAACAGCAGTCAGGGCCAGAAACCGCACGTAGCCTTCGACGGGCAGGGATTGATGCGGCCACAGGTGCAACTCACGAGGGGCATCACCATCTGCGGCGCTGTCGGCGTGGGTCCAGTTGTAGGGCATGAGACGAGCAGGATGTAGGGATTGGATAGAGCTTTGAAGTATGGTCCCGGCGGGCAGGTTTTCAAGGCGCGCTTTGTCGCAAAAGAGAAGATTGAATCTACGAAAAAAAAGGCCCCGGAGCATACGCTCCGGGGCCTTTTGTTTTACTGTGCCATCCACCTTTTAGTGGGAGTGGGAACGATCCCAGTCTTCCTGCTTGGGCAGGATTTCAAAGGTGTGCTCGGGCGGCGGCGAGGGCAGCGTCCACTCAAGCGTATCGGCATATTCGTTCCAGTAGTTGTTCTGGGTGATACGTGCGCCGCGCAGCAGCGAGTAGATCACGACACCGAAGAAGAACACGAAGGATGCGAAGGACAGGAACGCGCCGTAGGACGAGATCTTGTTCCAGTAGGCGAAGCCTTCGGGATAGTCGATGTAACGACGCGGCATGCCCTGACGGCCCAGGAAGTGCTGGGGGAAGAAGGTCAGGTTTGCACCGATGAAGAACATCCAGAAGTGAATCTGAGCGCCGATTTCGGAGTACTGCTTGCCGGTCATCTTGCCGAAGTAGAAGTAGATGCCTGCGAAGATCGCGAAGACAGCACCGAGCGACATCACGTAGTGGAAGTGAGCAACCACATAGTAGGTGTCGTGATAGGCACGGTCCACGGCGGCCTGCGACAGAACCACACCGGTCACACCACCAACGGTGAACAGGAACAGGAAGCCGAAAGCGAACATCATGGGCGCTTTGAACTCGATGGAGCCGCCCCACATGGTTGCGATCCAGGAGAAGACCTTAACCCCGGTGGGAACCGCGATGACCATCGTTGCCAGCATGAAGTAGGCCTGCTGGTTCAGCGACATACCAACGGTATACATGTGGTGCGCCCAGACGACGAAGCCCAGAACACCGATCGCAATGATCGCCCAGACCATCGGCAGGTAACCGAAGACCGGCTTCTTCGAGAAGGTCGCGATCACGTGGGAGATGATACCAAAGCCCGGCAGGATCACGATGTACACTTCCGGGTGGCCGAAGAACCACAGGATGTGCTGGTACAGGATCGGGTCACCACCGCCTGCGGGGTCAAAGAAGGTAAAGCCGAAGTTACGGTCCATCAGCAGCATGGTGATGGCGCCAGCCAGAACCGGCAGGGACAGCAGGATCAGCCAGGAGGTGACAAAGATCGACCAGGAGAACAGCGGTACCTTGAACAGGGTCATGCCAGGGGCACGCATGTTCAGGAAGGTGGTGATCATGTT
Source organism: Pseudophaeobacter sp. A-200-2 (assembly GCF_041008815.1). Taxonomy (NCBI): domain Bacteria; kingdom Pseudomonadati; phylum Pseudomonadota; class Alphaproteobacteria; order Rhodobacterales; family Roseobacteraceae; genus Pseudophaeobacter; species Pseudophaeobacter sp. A-200-2. The sequence continues at coordinate 221,507 of NZ_JAXGFU010000007.1, forward strand.
GATCGCGCCGAGGATCGACGAGGCACCCGAAACGTGGACGGCGAAGATCGCCAGGTCCATCGAGAAACCGCCTTCATTGACCGACAGCGGCGGGTAGAGAACCCAGCCCACGCCAGAACCCATCTGGTCGTTGCCGCCCGGTGCCAGCACCGAGGCAACCGCCAGCGAGGTACCAGCCACGTAGAGCCAGAAGCTGAGGTTGTTCATCCGCGGGAACGCCATGTCCGGCGCGCCGATCTGCAGCGGCATGAAGTAGTTGCCGAAACCACCGAACAGTGCCGGGATGACCACGAAGAACATCATCAGGATGCCGTGCGCGGTGATCAGAACGTTCCAGAGGTGTCCGTTCGGGGTACATTCGCCCGGAACAGATGCCGCCATCGTGCTCAAGAAGCCGCTGATGAGACCTTTGTCCAGGTGCTCCATGCACATGTACTGAACGCCGGGGTCCATCAGCTCAAGCCGCATGAACACGGTGAACGCGACGGAAATGAAACCTGCAAGCGCCGAAACGATCAGGTAGAGAATGCCGATATCCTTATGGTTCGTGCTCATGAACCAGCGGGTGAAAAAACCGCGCTCGTCTTCGTGGCCGTGACCATGAATGGCTGCGTCTGCCATTTAAGGTGCCTCCTGTTGCAAAACTTAAGGCCACTGGGAGGGTTTCCGGGCGGCCTAGACTCGATGTTGGTTTTAGAGCGCCCTTAAAGGGCCTTCAATGGCGGAGTTTGATCTGGATCAAGAATAATTGTCGCGGGGGGTGGCTTTTCTGGGGGGCATTCCTATCACGGATCGGCAATGTTAGACCTGCGCCAGCCCGGCGCGCAAAACCGGGAGACCGCTAAGGATGGAGAGACAGCCGATGCCCGCCTATGATTCTGACAATATCTTTGCAAAATTGCTGCGCGGGGAAATCCCCTCGGCGCGGGTTTATGAAGATGATGATACTCTCGCTTTCATGGATATCATGCCCCGGGCAGATGGGCATCTGCTGGTTATCCCGAAAACACCCTGCCGCAACGTTCTGGATGCCAGCCCCGAGCAACTGGCGGCCGTCATGCAGACCGTGCAGAAAATGGGCCACGCGGTGCTCAAGGCTTTTGACGCGGACGGTGTCACCATCCAGCAGTTCAACGAGGCCGCAGGTGGGCAAGAGGTGTTCCACCTGCATTTCCACGTGCTGCCGCGCAAAGAAGGCGACAAGCTGCGCCCGCCGGGCAAAATGGGCGACATGGAGCAGATCCAGGAGCACGCGGCCAAGATCCGGGATGCGGTCGCCGGTTGACCGGCTGACGCAATGCTGAGCGACAGCGCTGCCGCATCTTTTTGAAGGGCGGCGGCGAATATTAACTCGACCGAAAACTGGGCGTTGTTCGGGGGCGGACCGACCGGGTGCTGGTCAGGCGTTTTGCCTCTGTCTAAGATGGCCGTCCATGCCCGCTGCCTGCCTCTGGTTCTTCGGCCAGCCTTCTGGGGGCGGGGACACAACAAATTGGTGGGATTGGGCGGATCTCCATTGCATTGGTCTGCCGATGCGGCTTCCCTGACAGTCAATATAAGGTGGCAAAGCGGTCACTTCCTGTGACTGTGCCGACCTCACACTGATTTGGAATGTTTTGCTCGATCACGCCGGGGCAGCAATCCTGGGTTCAGGCGGAGCAGGAAGCCCCGTTGGCGGCGGCCTCTGCCCCGAAGACCTCATCGAAGCTGCGGCGCAGAGCTACATCGACATCGGCCATGGTGACGGGCAGGCCCATATCCACCAGACTTGTGACGCCATGCTCCGTGATGCCGCAGGGCACGATTCCGGTGAAATGCTCCAGATCCGGTTCCACGTTGATCGAAATTCCGTGGAAACTCACCCATTTACGCAGGCGGATCCCGATCGCGGCGATCTTGTCTTCTGCGATTTCTCCGGTCGAGGTCCGCGGTTTGTCCGGGCGTTCGATCCAGACGCCGACACGGCCGCAGCGGATGTGTCCGGTCAGGTTGAACTCCGCCAGCGCGCGGATCACCCAGTCTTCCAGCTGCTGCACAAAACGGCGCACATCATGGCCGCGTTTACCCACGTCCAGCATCACATAGACAACCCGCTGACCGGGGCCGTGATAGGTATATTGCCCGCCGCGTTTCGACGGGTAGACCGGAAACCGCTCTGGGTCGGTCAGGTCTTCCACCCGCGCCGAGGTTCCGGCGGTGTAAAGCGGCGGATGTTCAAGCAACCAGATGCATTCATCTGCCTCGCCTGCGGCGATGGCAGCCGCCCGTGCCTCCATGAAATCGGTCGCTTCCTGATAATCGACGGGGGTGTCGGATGTGATCCAGTCAACCATTGCAGGGCACCTCTGATGGAGTTTTAGGAAAATGGAAGTCCAATGCTGCAGGAAAAAATCTGCAGAAAATCAGCATTTTCAGGGTATCCTATTTGCAACGATTCTTTTTGTTGTTCAATAGAGGGCCTGTTTCATGTTCCGTACCCCGATCAAGACCGCGCTTGCGGCGACCCTGTTTCTATCTGCCCCTTCTGGCCCCGTTGCTGCTGATAATCTTGGGGCCGCTCTTCTGGGCGGCATTGTCGGCGGCGCCATCGTCAATGAGGTGAACCGCAACAAGAAACGCCGCACCGTCAGCCAAGGCTATTCGGCCACGCGGGCGCACAACCGTGAAACGCAGGCTTCTCTCAACTACTTCGGCTTCCCGGCGGGTACGCCGGATGGCGTCATGGGGCGTCGGTCCCGGACTGCGATCAGCCAGTACCAGGTCCATATGGGTTTTCCGGCAACCGGTCAGCTGACCGCCTATGAACGGGATTTTCTGGTCTCATCTTATAATCGTGCCCAGATCGGTGGTCCGCAGGTAATTAAGGCGATGCAAGGCCCCAACGGCGTGCGCGGCTTGCTGCACACCTGGCGGGATGAGGCCGCAGGCGTGCGCAGCGCCAGCACCGGCTATGCCGGACTGCCGATCGAGGTCAGCGATGCTGTCGATGAAATCGCCGCCTCTGCCGAACCGAGCGCCGAACAACTGTTGCAGCGCTCCGGGTTCATGCAGCTGGCGGACATCAACGGCGACGGCAAGAATGATTATCTGATCGACACCTCCGTTTCGGGCAGCTCTTTCTGGTGCGGCGCCTCGCATTGTTCGGTCATGGTCTTTGCCTCGACCCCGCAGGGGTACCAGCGCAACGATTTCATGGCGCGCGGTGTCACGACGGCGAGCTTCTCCTGCCATCAGGGCGTGTGCCGCATGAATGATACGATGCAGGCCTCGGGCCAGGGGGCAGGGCAGGCGGTACCCGCAGCCCCGGCGCCTGCAACACCTCCGGCTGCGTCGCAGCAGGGCGGCACGGTGATGGCATCGGTCGGCGGTCAGGCGCTCGGAGCGATCCCGACCTTCAACGCGCCTTCGCAGGCGGCACAGACGGCCTCTTTGGCAAGTCATTGCAGCAAGGTCAGCCTGCTGACCAATTCGAATGGCGGTTATATGACCGTGTCGACGATGACGGACCCTGACCTCGCGCTGGGCGAGCAGTTCTGCATCGCGCGCTCCTATGCGATGAATTCGGGCGAAGCCATCGTGGCGACCCTGACGAATGTGACTTCGGCGCAGGTCGACAGCCAGTGCGATTCCTTTGCCCCGGCGATCCAGCCTTTCCTGGCGCGACTGGACTCTGACAACAGTCAGGCCGTCATGGCAGATGTGCAAAAGTTCGTGCTGCAATCCAACATGTCGATTGATCAGCTGGCCAACACGGCGGCCGTCTGCATGTTCTCGGGCTATCGCCGAGACAAGCTGGATATCGCGATGGGATCGGCGCTGATCATGGTCGCCATCGGCAAACGCCCCTACGCCGAGCTGATCGGCCACCACATGTCGCAGGGGTTCGGTGCAGCCAAATCCGTTCCTGCGGCGCAGGATTGGTACGGCGTTGCTGTCACGGCCCTGGAAAATGGCGCCGAAGCGGTCTTCTCGCCCGGCCAACCGGAGCGCGCTGGTCTGATCAAGGCGGCGGCTGCGCAACTCGGTGGTTCTGGCCAACTGCAACCCGTACCGGCCTCTGGCGCCGCGGCGGCCTTGCCGACATTCTCGAACAACTGATCTCCGATCCCACTGCGGAAAGGGGCAGTCAACCGGGCGATTGCGGGCCAGTTGAAGTCTCGTTTCAGCGGTCACAAATTTTCGAAGAGGCAAGATGTCAATTTCGGCATTTTGCCTCTTCACATCATCAGGCGGCTCGTCTATACGCCCCTACACCAAGCCTAGGCAGTGCGGTCGTGGCGGAATTGGTAGACGCGCAGCGTTGAGGTCGCTGTTCCTTAACCGGAGTGGAAGTTCGAGTCTTCTCGACCGCACCAACTATCCCAAGCAAGCTTATGTTTTCCCTCGTTTATTCTTGCGAGAGGTAGCATCTGTTGGCACACATTCGGTACACAATTGAGCGTCGTGGGGTCTTCTATTACAATCGAAGGACTCCCAAAGGTTCAGTCCAAAACTATGGACCAAGCATTCGACTCAGCCTTGGGCGTGACAAGTCCGCTGCGGAGGCGTTGGCTGAGCGTTTGACGTCTTTGCTGGATGGGGCATTTGCTTCAGGTCAAAAGATTGACTTAAGTACCGCTATCGCTTCGATGCAGCCAAGGCGGTTTACCCTTGGAGAGGTGTCTGCCGAGTATCTTGAGCTGCGAGGGATTGATCCTAAGCCCACCAAGTTAGCGGTCGAAACACTCTGCAAGCAGGCGGGGGATCAAACAATCGGAAGCTACACGAGGGAAGATGCAAAGGCCTTCGTGCATTCGTTGCGAAGCAAAGGGAACTCGACAGCGACGATTAGGCGCCGACTGGGCTGCATTTCTGCCGTACTCAACTACGGCTTCTCAGAGCTTGAGATCGAAAAGCGGAATCCCTTCTCTCGCCTGATCATCAAAAACGAAGGACAGGACAGGAAGAAGCGAGGCACCTTCACCAAGGAGCAACTGCGAACCGGCTACGAAGAAGCTCTGGCATCCAAAAGCCAGATACGTTTGCTGATGCCCATGCTTGGAGAGACGGGCTGTAGGCTGGGCGAGATTGTCGGCATGAGGATTGAAGACATAGACCTTGAACAAGAGGTCATCCACATACGTCCAAACCCCATGAGACGCCTCAAAACGACCGGCAGCGAACGGTCCTTACCATTGGTGGGCTACGGGCTGGAGGCCATGAGAGCGGCTCTCCTTACGTCTGGTGATGGTTGGCTATATCCTCGTTACATCCATGAGGACGGCTGCCGGGCAACACATGCATCCAATGCTTTGAACAAGTGGCTGAAGGCTAGGTTTGATGGCCTGACTGCCCATAGCCTCAGGCACACCATGAGGGACCGGCTCAGAGAGGTAGAGGCTCCACTGGAGTTGATCGACCAGATTGGTGGATGGTCTAGTGTTGGTGGCGTAGGCGCTTCTTACGGTCACGGCTACAGGATGGGCACTATTCGGAAGTGGCTTCAAAGGGCGTCCCTGTGACACCCTAGGGCCAAAAACAATCTTCCCCAGCTACACCGGGCCATATCATTTCCACAGGCTTTTGGTGCACGCTGTTGTATGGCAATCCGCTGGTCTTCTTACAGACAGCAAGGGCTTCCGCTTCTGTGGAGGCTCTGACGTAGCCCCACCGACTAGGCAGGTAGTCTGGGGCTCTTTTGGCTTCTGCTTTCCATGTACGCATGTCATGATTGAAGTCTGAATTTGTTAACACTTTATTAGGGCCACAGAATGGCACAATTAAATAACTTACTGGATGGATTGCCCGAGATACACGTCGCTTCCCTTCAATGGTTTGAAGATAGAAAGGGCCAGAGAGTATCTTGGGCCGAGATGAAGGAGCTAGCAGAACAGGAAGACGGAATGCGCCTGAGCACCGCTGCCAAGGGCATCTACAAGCCTGCCTATACTGACTATGCGCTTAGCGTCCGTACTGTCCAAGATGGACCATACCCAGACAAAGACGTTGAGCATCGCCCTGATGGAAGCTGGGTATGCCAGTATTACCAAGAGAACCAAGATCCTGCCCTTAGAGACACACAGGCCACCAACAGAGGCTTGATGCTGTGCATGGAGAACGAGGTTCCTGTCGGCTTTCTTATAAAGCGGCAGAGCAAGCCCCGGGCCGAATACGATGTTCTTGGGATTGGGTTCGTCACGTCTTGGGATGATGGCTATTTTACGATTGAGGGGCTCTCAGATGATGGGGAGTTCAAGACCGACAGATCGCAGAGTGATGCAGCTGCATCCAGAACCAGGCTCTTGAGCGATCCGCAAAATGAAGAACTGTTGGGCGCTTATGACGACAATCGAGAGTTCCAGATCCGATCTGTAGCCATGAGAAGAGGGCAGTCTGCCTTTAGGAATGGCCTGCTTGTAGCATACGGGTCTCAGTGCTGCATCTCTGGCTGTGACGTTCCAGCGGCTCTAGAGGCTGCTCATATCGCCCCATATTTGGGTGAACATTCCAACAAGGTGAACAACGGCCTACTGCTGCGTTCTGATTTGCATACTCTCTTCGATTTGGGGTTGTTGGCTGTAGATGCGAGCTACCGCATACACCTTGCGCCTGAGCTTCTGTATTCAGGGCAGTATTCAAGCTATAAGAACAAGGTAATTGCTTTGCCCAACGACAAGTCAGAGTGGCCTGATCCGGCAGCTTTGGCCAATCACCAGAAGTGGGCGGGCTTCGAGTGAATTCTTTCTTTTGGATTCTGAGGCGTAAACCGGCCAAGGCCAAACCGTTTCGGAATTTTCTGGAGGGTCCCACGATTGATTTGAGACCTTCCGTGCACCTACGCTATCAAGCTTCTTCGTTCAGTATCCGGTGAACTGACATACGACTTATGCCCAGCGCATCTGAGATCTTGTAGGTGGATAGACCTTCATTCCTGAGATCCCTGACCTTCTGCCTGTCGATCCGCTTCTTGCCCCCCTTGTAGACGCCTTTGGCTTTGGCCTTGGCGATACCTTCGGCTTGTCTCTTGCGGATGATGTTCCGTTCAAACTCAGCAAAGGCGCCCATCATCTGAAGTTGGAGCTTCGCAAAAGCATCGTCAGAACTGGCAGAGAACGTCAGCCCTTCTGATTTGAAGGTGATCGTCACCCCCTTGTTGTTCAGGGTTTCGATGATTGACTGAAGGTCTCGCAGGTCCCTTGCCAGTCGGTCAATGGAATGGACAACTACAACGTCCCCATCTCTGGCGTAGTCGATCATTTCTTGAAGCGCTGGGCGGCCAGCTGCTGACTTGCCCGATAGTTTCTCTTCGAAGGTCTTATCAACCTGCCCCAGATCCTGCCGATCAAGGTTTTGGTCTGTGGTGCTCACTCGTCTGTAGCCTAGGGTCGCCATGGTAACCTCAGTTGGTAACATATGACTCTAAACTAAGGTGATTCTAGTCACATATGAAAGCAAAATAATCCTAATGTTACTATCTGGCAGTAACATGCGACCAGTAACAGCAGGCTGTACTTCATTGATACCACATTGCATGGTTATTCCTGAATTCACAGGCTTCCAGATGCCCTTAGTAGTTCTAATCAAAAAATTGGCATTCCTATGTAGAAAGGCAGTGTTATGAAGAAGAGATCCTTACTTTCTACAACAGCCATACTACCCATTCTCGATCTAACCCTTCCGACACGTTCTCGCTCGCCTTCAAAAAACCGGATAGCCCCAAGTAGATCTGGTGCCGCAAGTGCCGGAGGTGCAATTGGCATACTTCGACATGTAAAGTTAGAGTGCCCTGCATTCACACCTGAACGTCAACAAAGTGTTTCCGGACAGTCCGTCGAGTATGTCACACGCCATATTGAGGCTCGATACCTTGAAAGCGCTCGTTCTGGGTACTTCAGATTTGGAACGCTTATGGACTACAGAGCCGATGAAGGTGCTGTACAAGGGCGCCTTGGGGACCCGGAGGAAAGCAGATTAAGGGAGGTATTTCGCTCTCGAAGCAACTTTTTCTCTGATGCTGACATCGAAGGATTGAGACTTACAAATTGCACTTTCGACGGGTTTTCACAGCACGTGGTTGTTGAGACCGTAGTGAATGACTTTTGTTCTTGCTCATCAATTGGGACCTTCGACCCCACTCGAGGGCAGTTCCTACGGGACCGTGAACAACAGGAGGAAAAGAAGCCTGGTGCATACGTTACATATCACGTGCCTACTCTGATGAAGGCCCTATCCAACCGGCTTAAAGCTGACGGGTGGAGCAACCTTGAGCTTTTTGGACGGGTTGTTGAATATGGAAAAAAGGATAGGCATTGGTCCGTTGAGAGCAAATTTACCTATACACGAGATGCCGATGCACTGGCAGTCTGGTTAGGCATTGCATTTATTAAATCGAAAGTCTTCTCCCATGAGGAAGAGTTTAGAATACTGGCAATAGACAGAAGCAAGCCGGGTGACCTTGACGCAAGTGCCAAGCCACTAGTTATTGAGCACGATAAGGGAATTTCCGGTGCTATAGCATCTTTGGACTACTATTAGGTAGCACGGTCGCTGTAGCGCTGCGCAAGGCTTGGCAGTGCACTCAGGTAACCATCCTGCCAAAACGGCTTGGTGGTTCATCAGGTCCTTCTATCTAACAGTGAAACCCTTCTCGCCATGCAACACTGGGTGAAGGGGCTGGGTGATTAAGGGGTTGATTTATAGAGAATTTTTAGTGCGCCGTCCGGCTTTGTTTGGGAGGGCAAGTTTTCCTAGAATTTCAGCCATCCGAGAGTTCTCTGAAGCGTCGGCCTTGCATGGCTCCAACTTTTGGTGTATCGTAGTTAGCATATTGAAGGGCTAGTCCGTATGACTGGTCCTTTTGCTTTTGTCGGGTGGCTTTCGTGCCCCCGTAATTTCTCAAAATCTAGCACGACCTACCCTGCCTTGATGCAGGCTTAGACCCTTCTGGGGTCTTTTTTGCGTTGTGCGTTCCTAATCATAAGGAGTGCTGAAATTGCTCGATATCAAGCTGTATGAACAACAAAAGGAGACCTACCAGACCGACTACCAATTCAGAGCGTCTGTGGTGGTCGCAGAGGCAATCTATCGGAAGGGAATAGGGTTAGAACCCGGCCCAAGATACATTTCTATGCCTGTCGGATGCGGTAAGACCACCGGTGCGATCTGGGGCATCGTCCGGTTTGCAAAGAAAAACCCCGACAAGAAGATCTGCTTTCTGACGCCCTATGTAAAAGGCGTGGAGGAGCAGTTCGATAAGCTCGAGGCTGAACTTGGGGAGGCAAATGTGGGCCGCTTCTACAGTGGCGCCTCTGGGAGCAAATCAGAACAGCTTAAAAAGCCAGTGTTTGTCTGCACCCACCAGTTTGGCAGCTACAACTTGGCCAAGCTCCAAGACCGTGATCTGGTTGTGGTAGACGAAGCTTTTTACGGCTCCGGCGATGTGCAAATCACTTCGGGCGATATCTACAAGGCCAGTGAATGGGCTAGACGGCAAGGCATCCGTGCTGACGAGTTTCGAAGTGTATTCGAGCTACTAGATGGCTTCGTGCAGCAACAGCATATCGGCGACGGTTTTTTGCCTATCGACCCTTCTGACATCGTCTATGATCTGTCTCTCATTGCCAAATATGACTTTTCAGAAGTCGTAAACCCATTTGGAGATGTGGAACGGATTGGAGATTTCCAGAGCTTCTGTGCTGCGATGCTCGAAGGGCGGGCTTTTGCGGCCCACAAGGCCAATGGCCGAGTAACCTTCGTATCTGGTGCGCTGGGCATCCCCTCGATGGAAAATACGGTTGTGCTCACGGCAACAGGTGGGATGACCTACGAGGCTGTGGGGACCTTCACGGAAATTCCCTTGGTGAAGCACAGCTTTGTTGCTCCGAGGTATGATCAGCTCACGTTGGTCAGGCTCTCGGATCCAGAGATCAAGGGTAGCTACAAAACGTGGAAATCTGCAAAGATCAAACCGGAAGTCGTCAGCTATGTTGAATGGGTGTTAGAGCAGGTTGCAGAGGATGAAATCTACTTCTCTGTTCCCAAGAGTGTTTTCGACGGGTGCCTGACTGACTTCTTTGGGTTTGGGGCTGGTGCCAAGGTCGATCTACCGGCGATCGTACACAAAGACGGGAAGACAATTCACCTCAGTCATCATCATGTCGGCATAGGCTCAAACAGCTACAAAGACTGTAAAGCCGTCGTGTACCTGTGGGATAATCACATTCCCAAGCTGGCCTCTGTCCGGAAGTACCACGTCTTGTCTGGGGAGGATGTTACTGAAGCAAGCTTGGAACAGGCCAACAATGGCGACCTCCGTGGGCCGTTTGCCAAAGTACGAGATGCTTCCCTCGTCGAAAATGTGATGCAACAGATCGGCAGGGGGGCCATTCGACAGATCGACGGGAGCAGACAAGCAGGTCAGATGAAGGCGTATGTGTTGGTTGAACCGAAAACCTTCGGTGAACTCCAACTGCAAATGAAAGGTAGCCAGACGGTTGATTGTGATGGATTTGGGAGAATTCGGAGACCATCGGGGAGAGTTCGAAAGGTTCTGGGTTATCTAAAGGATAATACTGGAGCGGACTTGAGGGCATCAGAAGTTCAGAAATGCACTGGAACTATTATCAATAGGGTGAAGAAGGAACTGGAGGATTTGGAAGGGCAACTACAAAATATCGGCTACAGGTTTCAGAAAGGTCGTAGAGGTCGAGGCAATGAAGCAATGTTCATATGGATTGGTGAATCTGAAGATGACAACTACACCAAAATGGAGAAGGTGGCTTAAAAGCTATATCTACAGGTTCTCTCATGCTTGTTAATAATAACCATATGACATCCTTATAGGATATTGGTCTATTTTAGTGGGATCTTGAGATGACTCAAGTGCATGCTTAAGTTTGTGATTTCTTATCATTGTATATTGTGTAGTTGAAAGATTCTTGTGAACGAATCTATTCCCCCTGAGGCGTTAGACTTATGATCTGCCTTTGGGTATGAGTTGAATCAGAATATTTCTTCACCCTGTAGTTGCCCAATATGGATAATGGATCCTGAGGATAGGGCTGTAATGGCCCTTTCTGACTCACGTTCCTATTTTGCCTAATACTGTGCTCTGGAACCTCTCAGCTGCGGTCTATTGCCCGACAGAACTGATAAACCTCGACTACAGTCGTAGGAATGGCCTTGGAGGCTTCATCTAGGGCTTGGGGTAGCTGCTCCTCCGGGATGCCCAAGAGCGACTGTCCACTATCATCGAATAGGTGGGCCATGATCGGCGTCATAAGGTGAACATGCTCACGACTTTCGGTCAGCTTCAGCCAAGCCTTCGGTCTGAGGGCTACGGCATCCATAAATCCTTCGCACCAGTCCATCCCTATGACTTGGCCCTCAGGTCCTTCCCAGAAGATCGGGCTTGGTTCTGGGGAGGGCGAGGCAAGGTCTTTGGCTATGCTTCCGTGCAAGTGTTCTACGGTCTCGACTACCCACTTGGGAAGATTGTCTGGGGCGTCTCCAAGAGCCTTGCGTAGCCACTCTTCACGAGGAATAGGCGCTGGGCTGCAAACTACACCGTGCAGAAAGCCATCAAGATCCGACAGCATCATGCAGTCCTCAGGGCTGTCATCTGACATTAGGAACTGATCCAGTGGGGCTAAGTCGAAATCATCGGACATCTGATACACCTACTTGCGCTGGGCATCATGGACATTTGTAGTCGCCAATCCCAAGCGTGAACATGGGATCAATAACCCTGAAACTTGTCACACATTGTGTCACACATTCGAGCCAAACATCCGATTTTGACGTTGGTTCTTGACGTTTGAGGAGGCGCTGGTATTTCTGGCAGTCTGAAGAGGGTTTGCGTAAGTATTTGCTTTTGCTGGAAAACGATAGTTTTGATCGAGAGCGTTGAGGTCGCTGTTCCTTAACCGGAGTGGAAGTTCGAGTCTTCTCGACCGCACCAACTATCTTCCCTGAGTTGATTGATCTGAGCGTTCCCATGTCGAGGAGCGTAATCGCAGCGGGTCGTTTCCTGCTTGCAAATCAACCAAGCGGTCTGTTCACCCAATGAGACGGGCGCGGGCGTTGGTTGGCATCTGTACGCATGCATGGGGCTGGCAGCAATGCAGGCCATCTGATTGGCAGGGCCTGTGGGTTTGCGGAAATAAGCGCGCTGTCGGCTTTTCAGGCCTTCCGTCGGAATGTTGTTACACGGCGCTGCTAGCCCGGTGAGCAATCGTAACCACTCTACGGAGACACACATGCGTTTCGCTCTTTCCGCGCTTGCCGCCGCCTTGTTGTCCACCTCTGCGTTTGCCGCCGATGTGTCGGGCAAGCTGGTTGTCTATACCTCACAGCCCAACGCCGATGCCCAGCAGACCGTCGATGCATTTCAGGCCAAATACCCCGACATCGAGGTCGAATGGATCCGCGACGGCACCACCAAGATTATGGCCAAGCTGCGGGCAGAGTTCGCGGCCGGTGCGCCTCAGCCCGATGTGCTGCTGATCGCAGATATGGTCACCATGGAGGGGCTGGAGGCCGAAGGGCGCCTGATGGCTTATCCCGAAGCGGACACATCCGCTTATGATACGGCGTTGATGGATCCCGAGGGGCACTATTTCTCCACCAAGCTGATCACCACCGGGATCGTCTACAATACCGGCGCTGAAATGGTGCCGACGTCCTATGCCGACCTCCTGAAGCCCGAAGCCAAGGACAAGCTGGCGATGCCTTCGCCGCTGACCAGCGGCGCCGCGACCATTCACATGGCCGCGATCACCAGCAACCCCGATCTTGGCTGGGACTTTTACGAAGGCCTCGCGGCACAGGGCGCCAATCCCAAGGGCGGCAATGGCGGCACCTACAAGGCCATCGCAGGTGGTGAGAAGCTTTATGGCTTTGTTGTCGATTTCCTTCCGATCCGCAACAAGCTGGCCGGTGCCCCGGTCGAGTTCGTCTTCCCCGAGGAGGGCGTGTCGGCCGTGACCGAACCGGCCGCGATCCTGTCGACTGCCAAGAACCCCGACGCGGCCAAGGCCTTTGTCGACTTCCTGCTCTCCGAGGAAGGCCAGCAGATGGCATCGGACATGGGGTATCTGCCCGCGCATCCAGGCATCACCCCGCCGGAAGGTTTCCCGGCGCTGCCCGATATCAAGCTGCTCGAATTTGACCCGGCCAAGGCACTGGCTGAAGACACCGAGAGCAAGATGAAGTTCACCGAGATTTTCGGCGGCTAACCCTTGTCCCGATTGAATTATTTCCGCAGCGGAGAGGGGTTGGCCCTTGCCGCTGCGGTGCTTTATGCCTTGTTGGTTCTGGTCTATCCCCTCAGCCTATTGGCGCGTGTCGGGATAACGCAGGACGGCATGCTCAGCCTTGCGCCGCTGCTGGAGGCCCTTGGGTCCCGCTCGGTCTTGCGCGCCTTCTTCCATTCTCTGGAAAGCGCCTTTTTGTCTTCTATCCTGTCATTGGTCGCTGGGACGGGGATCGCGCTGGTCATGGGGCTGACCGATATCCGCTGGAAGGGGGCGTTCACCTTCCTGCTGCTGATCCCGATGATGGTGCCGCCGCATGTGACCGCGATTGCCTGGATACAAGCGATGGGGCCGTCCTCGCCGATCCTGCGCAGTCTGGGCATTGCGCCCGAACTGGGGGCGACCCATCCGCTTTATTCAAAGGGGGGCCTCGTCTTCCTTCTGGGCGTGCAGCATACGCCACTGGTTTTTTTGGTGGTGCTGGCGGCCCTGCGCAGCCTGCCGCGGGAAATGAGCGACGCCGCACGGATCGCCGGGGCCCGCAGTATGGGGCTGTTGCGGCGGATCATTCTGCCTTTGCTGGCGCCGACGCTGATCGCAGCCTTTGCGCTGGCCTTTGTGTCGTCGCTGGGCAATTTCGGCATTCAGGCGCTGCTGGGCATTCCGGCCCGCTATATCACACTGCCGGTGCTGATCTGGCAGAGGCTTGCAAGCTTCGGACCTTCGGTCCTGACCGATGTTGCGGTGATCGCCTCCCTTCTGGCGGTGCTGGCGGTGACGGTCATTCTGGTTCAGACGCTCTTGCTGCGCCGCACCCGCAACACGCTGATCGGGCCGCCGCAACCGCCACTGCAGATCCGATTGGGCCGGCTGCGGATCTGGGCCGAAGGCGCACTGGCGGGGCTGGTCTTTGCGACGCTGGTGCTGCCGGTTTCGGCGCTGCTGGCGACCGCTCTGGTGCGCACCTACGGGCTGCCGCTGAATGCAGAGACCATCACGCTGGACAATTTCACCGAGGTTCTGTTCCGGCAGGCTGTCACGGCGCGGGCGTTTCTGAACTCCTCCCTCAGCGCAGGTGTCGCCGCCGTTGTGATTTCCGTGGGCTGCATTTTCGTGGCGCGGTTCATGGCTTCGCGCAGGGGCGCCACGCGGCGTACCGGGATGGGCATCGCTACCCTGGCCGAGATGACCTATGCCATTCCGGGGCTGGTGATCTCGATCGCCTTCATCCTCGCCTTCCTGAAGCCGCTGCCGGTTCTGAACATCGCGCTCTACAACACGCTCGGGATCATCTTTCTTGCGTATCTTTGCGCGTTCTTTTCCGTCGGGTTGAAGCCGGTCAGTGCCGCCTTTGTGCAGCTTGATCCGGCGCTGGAAGAGGCCGCCCGCATCGCTGGGGGCGGCTATATGTTCCGGATGCGCCGCATCTTTGTGCCGCTGATCGCACCGGCAGCGGCCTCCGGCGCGATCCTGGTGTTCCTGACGGCCTACAACGAAGTGACAGTCTCGGCTTTGCTGTGGTCCTCGGGCAATGAAACCATTGGCACCACGATCTACAATTACGAGGATGGCGGTTACACCACCCTGGCGGCGGCCATGGCAAGCGTCACGATTGTGGCGACGGTCGCGCTGATGGTGGCGCTGGACCGGCTCGGCAAGAACGCCCCGCGCGGCGTTGTGCCCTGGCGGATCTGACCGGCCCCCCCGGATCAGTCCAGCAGCGGGGCGAATTCGGCGTCGATGGCTTCGAAAACCGGAAGGTAGGCTTCTGTAGTGTCCAGAATGGCCGCGTTGCCCGCGTGCCGGACCCGGATGTCGGCAATCCGCGCGGCAAGGCTGAGGCTTTCACCCCTGGGGCCGGAGCGGTTGTCGCAAAAGGTCAGCGCGCGGCTGAGCACGGTTTCAGTCATTCGGCAGTCCGGGCCGTACAAATGCATCAGATCGGGTCTGCTGCGGCTGGCCAGTCCGCGCGCGCCGGAATGATGCAGCACCGCGTCGACGATTTCGCCGTCAAACCCATCCTTGCGGGCAATCTCGGCGCCATCGACGGGGTGGAATCCGGTTGTGGCCAGAGAGCGTGCATAACCGATGTCGTGATAGGTGGCAGCGGCGATCAGGCGACCAGAGAAGGAGCGCCGCGCCTCAATCGCCTGGGCTGTCCTGATCACCTGCTGGATGTGGGCCAGCCGGTCATTGTCCGGCGTAAACCAGTCTTCAGGCCGTCTCATCCGGCTCTCCACGGGTTTGCATTTGCGGCAGCACCCAGGCTTGATCGACGGCGAGCGACAGGGGCTGGCCGATGTGCAGCGCCGTACCATGTGTCAGCGACAACAGCGCGCCCCCGGCGATTTCAACCTCTGCGTCCCATATGCCGCCGCGGTAAAGGATACTGCGGACCGTGCCCTGCAAGCCGTCCTTGCCCGCATCCGGCAGGATTCTGATCCCTTCGGGCCGCAACAAGGCCTGCGCCGGGCCATTCGGGTGGCAGGGCAGGGCGGAGGCAGGGAAGCGATACCCGGCCAGTTCGGCGCTGCCATTCTGATAGGTGACGGGCACCAACGCGCCCTGACCGATGAAACGCGCCACCTCGGGGCAGGCCGGGCGGTCGTAGATCTCTTGTGGGGTGCCGATCTGCAGGAAGCGCCCGTCCTGCATCACCGCCATCCTGTCGGCCAGCGCCATGGCTTCGCGCTGATCATGGGTGATGTAGATGGTGGTCGCCCCCGAAGAGCGGTGGAACCGCAGCAGTTCCTTTTCCATGGTGCCGCGCAGGTGCGGGTCCAGATTGGCAAGCGGTTCGTCCATCAGAACGGTGTTGGCGCCTCCGGCAAGGCAGCGCGCCAGCGCGACCCGTTGCCGTTGACCGCCGGACAAGGCCTCGGGCTTGCGATCCGCCAGCGCCTGCATGGAAACCGTCTCCAGATGTGGCTCGGCCAACCGGGCGGCCTGTTTGCGGGACATGCCTGCGGCTTCCAGCGGAAAGGCAACATTGCCCCGCACCGTCATATGCGGCCAGAGCGCGTAGGATTGAAACACGAAACCCGTGCCGCGCTGTTCCGGTGGCACCATGGTTCCGTCCCCGGCAACCAGATCCCCGTGCAGCCGGATTTCGCCCTGATCCGGGGTTTCCAGTCCGGCGATCAGCCGCAGAAGCGTGCTTTTGCCGCAACCGGACTGCCCGACGATGACAAAGAATTCATGCTGGGCAATGTCGAAGGAGACGCCATCGACGGCGGGTTTGCCTGCATAGGTCTTGCCAATCGAATTGACCTGTATTCCGCCTGCCATCCGTCGCCTTTCGGGAATCAAGAGTTCACCTGTCCGGGCTACATGGTCGGCTGGGGTAACCGTTTTATGACAGGGCGCGTTTCCATGCCGGATGCGGGGCAGGGGCTCAGCCCTTCAGGATCTCTTTCAGGCTTCCACTCGGCTTGGGCGTCTCGCTGAGGTCGAGCCCGGAAACGATATCGAGCAGATGGCTTTTCATCAGCTCTTCGGCGTCCTGACCGTCCCCCCGCCGGAAGGCATCGACCAGCGCGTGATGGGCGTGCTTTTCACACAAGGCGCTTTGCCGTTTCCAGTAAAGCGCGATGATCAGCGAAGAGCGCGCCACCAGCCGCTCGATAAAGCCCGCGATTGTGGATTGATCCGCAATGCGCGAAATCTCGATATGGAAATGCCCCGACAGGCGCAGGGCCTTGCCGACTTCGCCCTCAGCCAGGGCCTCGTGTTCGGCGGCGATATGCGCCTCCAGCCGGGCCACGGCTTCTGGCGTCATACGCTCTGCCGCCGAGTGGGCGGTGCGCGGTTCCAGCAGGGCGCGTGCCTCGAAGACTTCGCGCGCCTCGCGCACGGTCGGCTGCGAGACAAAGGCGCCGCGGTTGCGTTTCAATTCGACCAGTTCCACATGCGACAGCGCCTGAAGCGCGCTGCGCACCACGGTGCGCGAGACATTGTAGATCTCACTCAGCTCATCCTCGCCCAGTTTGGTGCCAGGCAGAAGGCGATGCTCATGGATCGCCTGGCTGAGAGAGGCCACGAGATGGGCCGAGGGGCCGTTCACAGCGGGTTGGATAAAATCGGGTTTGTCTACGAATCGCGTCATGGGGTGCTCCTGCCACAGACATGAGGGCTGGCGGATTCCATGACAAGACGAAGTCATATCGAATACGGTATATGAGATTATTGTATACAATATTGTGCGCAATATTTGACCAAAGCCCGCACAACAGCGGTCAGATTGCAGGCAATTGCGAGAATCGGCCCTTTCCGTGACCGGTAGGCTTTGCGCAATGCGTCCGGCTTCGGCCTTTCTGACTGCAACTGAACGCTGGGGACGCAGATGACCGGACACGCTGATCTTGAACTTGTTGCGCTGACCAAACGCTACGGCGGAACCGTTGCGGTCGATGCCATCGCGCATCGTTTCAAGGCAGGGGTCTATGCCTGCCTTTTGGGGCCTTCGGGTTGTGGGAAATCCTCGACCCTGCGCATGATCGCGGGGCATGAAACGGTCAGCGATGGCTCGATTGTGCTTGCGGGACGGGATGTTTCGCATCTGCCTCCGGCGCGGCGGGGCACGGCGATGATGTTCCAGAACTACGCCTTGTTTCCCCATCTCAGCGTGCGCGACAACGTTTCCTTCAGCCTGCGCATGGCCGGAATCGAAAAGCCCACCCGGGACAAGCGCGCCGATGAAATGCTGGAGCTGGTCGAGATGACGGCGCTGGCAGACCGCAAGCCGGACCAGCTATCGGGCGGGCAACAGCAACGTGTCGCGCTGGCCCGTGCCCTGATCACCCGGCCCCAAGTGTTGCTGCTGGACGAGCCACTCTCGGCACTGGATCCGTTCCTGCGTATCCGCATGCGGGCCGAGCTGAAGCGGCTGCAGCGTGAGCTGGGCATCAGTTTCATCCATGTCACCCACGGTCAGGACGAGGCGCTGGCGCTGGCCGATGAGATCATCGTGATGAACGATGCCCGTATCGAACAGGCAGGCCCGGCGCGCGATGTCTTCAACCGCCCCAAGACCGCCTTCGTGGCGCGCTTCATGGGCGGGCACAACGTGTTGAACCTGCCGCAGGGCAATATTGCGCTGCGCACGGATGAAATGACGGTTACCGCCGCGCAGGCAGGGCGCATCGACGGGCGGGTCATCGGGATCGAATACCAGGGAACCCATGTCGCGCTGACGGCCGAGGTCGCGGGCGGTCAGGATGTCACGGCGCTGATGCCGGACACGGATTTCCTGCAAACCCCGAAGGATCTGGGAGAGGTCATCGGCCTCGACTGGGAGGACCGGGTCGCGCACCCGCTCTCCGCATGAACAACACAACGCAAATAACGCAAAACGCATAACAGAGAGGGAACGACCATGACGACAATTTCGAAAATTCGCTATAGCCGCCGGGCATTGCTGAAGACGGGTGGCGCGGCGCTCGCGGCCTCTGCGCTTCCGGCGCCGATGGTCTGGGGGCAGGAGAGTAAGAACATCACCCTGCGCCAGTTCGGCACCGGCGTGTCCAACCTCAATGAAGTGGCGACCAAGGTCAAAGAAGACCTCGGTATCACGCTGGAAATGACCGCGCTGGACACCGACAGCGTCACCCAGCGCGCCGCCACCCAGCCGGACAGTTTTGATATTGCCGATATCGAGTATTTCGTCTGCAAGAAAGTTTGGCCGACCGGCAACCTTCAAGCCATGGACGCCTCCAAGATCACCAATTACGACAAGATCGTCGGCATCTTCCGCGACGGTAAACTGACACCCGACAGCGAGATTGCGCAAGGCACCGCGCCGCATACTGTCGGTTTCGTTGATGGTCCGGGCGGCACCGATTTCGTCGATAGCGAATCCGGCTGGATGACGCTGATCCCAACGATCTACAACGCCGACACGCTGGGCATTCGCCCTGACCTGATCGGCCGTCCGATCGAAAGCTGGTCCGAGCTGCTGAACCCCGAGTTCAAGGGCAAGGCCTCGATCCTCGATATCTCCTCGATCGGCATCATGGATATGGCCATGGTCTGCGAGGCGATGGGCGAAATCAGCTATGGCGACAAGGGCAATATGACCCGCGAAGAGATTGACAAGACCATCGCGATCTTCACCGAAGCAAAGAAGAACGGCCAGTTCCGCGCCTTCTGGAAAACTTTCGACGAAAGCGTCAACCTGATGGCCTCGGGTGAGGTAGTGATCCAGTCGATGTGGTCGCCGGCCATCACTGCGGTTCGTTCGCGCGGGATCGACTGCGTTTATCAGCCCCTCAAAGAAGGCTATCGCAGCTGGGGCGGTGGCATCGGCCTGTCGGCCTCCCTGTCCGGTATGGAGCTGGATGCAGCCTATGAATACATCAACTGGTATCTCAGCGGCTGGGTCGGCGGCTTCCTGATGCGTCAGGGCTATTATTCGGCGGTGCCGGAGACCTCCAAGAACTTCATGTCCGAAAACGAGTGGGGGTACTGGTTCGAAGGCAAGGAAAGCACCGACATCATCACCTCGCCCTTCGGAGACAAGCTGGCCGGAGCGGGCGAAGTGCGCGACGGCGGCTCCTTTTATGACCGCATGGGCGCAGTGGCCTGCTGGAACTCCGTCATGGAGGAAAACCAGTACATGGTCCGCAAGTGGAATGAATTCATCGCGGCCTGACGCAACACCTGCGGGGGCACCTCTGCCCCCGCAACCACTTCCTGCATTTCATCAAGGACCGGACCCCGGATATGAGCAGACAGATCATCGCATGGATCCAGGCCGCGCCGATGGCGTTGGTGCTGCTTGGTTTTCTGGTGGCGCCCATCATCATGATCGTGATCGTCAGCTTTTGGGGCGCGACGGAATATTCGATCTACCCGGCGTTCCAGTTCGACAATTACGAATTCCTGTTCGGATCGCCGGTCACCTACACGGTGTTTTTCAACACCTTCAAATATGCCCTGCTGACCTGGGCGCTGACGCTGGTGATCGGCTTTACCGTTGCCTATTTCCTGGCCTTCGAGGTGCGCAGCCTGAAATGGCAGATCGGGCTGTTCCTGCTCTGCACGATCCCGTTCTGGACCTCGAACATCATCCGGATGATCAGCTGGATTCCCTTCCTGGGCCGCAACGGGCTGGCCAATTCGGCGCTTATCAGCTGGGGCGTCATAGACGAGCCGTTGGAGTGGCTGCTGTTCAGTGATTTCAGCGTCGTTCTGGCATTTGTGCACCTTTACACCCTGTTCATGGTGGTGCCGATCTTCAATTCGATGATGCGCATCGACCGCTCCCTGCTGGAGGCCGCCCGCGATTGCGGTGCCAGCGGTCTGCAGACCCTGTGGACGGTGATCGTGCCGCTGTGCAAACCTGGGATCATGATCGGGACGATCTTTGTCTCAACCCTGGTGATGGGAGACTTCATCACCGTGCGGTTCATGTCCGGATCGCAACGCGCCAACGTCGGGCGGTTGATTTCGAATGACATCAGCCTGCTGCAATACCCCTCGGCCTCGGCGACGGCAGTGGTGCTGCTGTGCACCGTTCTGATCGTGATCGCGCTGCTCTTGCGGCTGGTCGATATTCGCAAGGAGCTTTGATCGATGGAAACGCGCAGCCGGTCCTTTTACATCCTCGCCGCCTTTTTCGGTCTCTTCGTGCTCTTCCTCTACGGGCCAATCCTGACCATTGGCATCCTCAGCTTTCAAGGGCCGCAAGGCGGGCTGACATTCCCGATGAACGGCGTGTCGCTGTATTGGTTCCGCGATCTGTTTCAGGAACAAGCCGTCGGCGATATCTGGGGGAGCTTCCGCCGTTCCTTTGCGCTGGGCCTGATGGTCATGGTGACCACCGTTGTGGTCTCGGTCCTGGGTGGACTTGCCTTTCGTAAGCGTTTTGCGGGCTCCGGGCTGCTGTTCTATCTCGCCGTCACTTCGCTGGTGATCCCGTCGATCCTGGTATCCCTTGGGGTCGGGTTGATCTTCAACCAGTTGGGGCTGCCGGTGCATTGGGCGAGTTCTGGCTATGGCAGCCAGCTGACCTGGACGCTGCCCTTTGGCCTGTTGATTATGTTCGCCGTCTTCAACCGTTTTGACAAAAGCTATGAGGAAGCGGCCCGCGATCTCGGCGCCACTGCCTGGCAGACCTTTGCGCATGTGGTCCTGCCGATCATCGCGCCGTCCTTGCTGGGGGTGGCCTTGTTCGGCTTCACGCTCAGCTATGACGAGTTTGCCCGCACCCTGATGACGGCGGGCAGCTATAACACCCTGCCGCTGGAAATCTTTGGCATGACCACCAATGTGACCACGCCAGTGATCTTTGCCCTTGGCACCTTGACCACGGGGTTTTCGCTGGTGGTGATCGGGGTCTTTTTTCTGACCGTCTGGCTGATGGCACGCAAAAAGGATCGCGGATCCGATGCGGGCAAGGGGATGGTCTGAGCAATGCCGGTGATCGTGATCAATCCCAACAGCACCGAAGCCATGACCACCAGCATCCTGGCTGCCGCCCGCCGCACCGCGCCGGACATCCGGTTCGAAGGCTGGACCTCGGTCGCTGGACCGCCCGCCATCGAGGGGCCTGAGGATGGCGCGCGGGCAGTGCCGCCCTTGCTGGAGTTGGTCCGCAAGGCCTCGGATGCAGGGGCGCGGGCCATCGTGATCGCCTGTTTCGATGATACCGGACTGGACGAAGCCCGGCAGCTTGCCACCTGTCCGGTGCTCGGGATCGGGCAGGCCAGCTATGTCATGGCCGAGCTGATCGGCGGGCCGACCGCGGTGATCACCACGGTGCAGGCTGCCGTGCCGGTGATCGAGGCCAATATCGACGCGCAGGGGCATGCCTCGCATATCGGCACGATCCGGGCAGCCAACGTCCCGGTGCTGCTGCTAGAAGATAGCCCCGCTGAAGCCGCAGCAGCTTTCGCCGCTGCCGCCCATCAGCTTCCGCCCGACACCGTAAATGTAATCATCGGATGCGCCGGCGCGGTGTCGGTTACCGGCCATCTGGGCGATCTCCCGGGACTGACCGTTATTGACGGCGTGACTGCGGCAGCGAAGCTCAGCCGCGCGTTGGTCGGTTGAGCTGTGCGGTGCGGGCGGCTAGCCTTGAAAATCTATATAGCTTTCGCAGATGAGTTCAGCCGGTACATGGTTTACCGCCTTTCTCTCTAAGCTCTGTATTCTGTCATCTGACCTGGGCCCCCAATTTCCTCCACCTCACGGAAAGCCATTGGGGTCGGTTTGATGGCCTTTTGCGGCCAGTGTATCTATCGTTCTTTTCTCAGAAAAACTCACACGGGGCGTACTGGACGCAATACTAACGGTAACCTATGAGCGCCAATATGTTCCATCATGTGGTGGGGGTATGGAAGGAAAAGTATTGAAAAACCGGCGCTTAGGTTAACTTCGAGTGACGATTGGTGCTATGCTGCGGCTATCTGCATTGGCAGGGCTGTGTTCGTTTCCGTTAATAGCTGGCGTGGTTGCCAAACTGAGATCTTGGCTTGGGCGGGGGCGCCCTAGCGCTCGGCATTATCGTGTGGGTTTCAGTTGCTTCGGTTCCTGTTTCAACATCCCTCGAGAAATTGCGATCTGAATTTTTCGAAAAGGTAAGCAAGTCAGGAAAGATTCTGTCGCATCTAAATTCCTCGGTACGCCGGGGGCTGGTGAACGGTTGACGCTCTCGCCTGGGCTGGAATTCACCGAAGTCGGCGGAGTTGATGCCTCGACTTCTCAAGGTCGGAAAGCTGCGGAAGATTTAGCACGGAGGTTTCATGTTCCGAACGGCTTTGTTGTTGGCATCACAGAAGGAGGGAGCATCCACCCCATCAACAAAATCCAGCGTAACTCTCAATCAGCTCGGACCATCGCTGGCTTCACAGCCCTTGATTTCAATTGGCATTCGCTTCGCGCAGTTCGCGATGCAACCGAGCCTCTTCCTCGGCCTTGGGGGTCGAAAACCGCGCCAGCAGCAAATAGGCCGCCGGGGTCAGAAACAGCGTCGACAGGGTCGCGAGGCCCAGACCGCCGACGATCACCCACCCCAATGCTTCGCGGGCCTCGGCGCCAGCACCTGTGGAGAAGATCAGCGGTATCCCACCGAGAACCGTTGACGTCATGGTCATCATGACCGGGCGCAGGCGTATGGTCGAGGCATCATAGATTGCTTGATGTACATCCGCACCGCGATCCCGCAACTGGTTCGCGAACTCGACGATCAGGATGCCGTTCTTGGCCATAATCCCGACCAACATGACAAGGCCGATCTGACTGTAAACGTTGAGGCTGAGCCCGGTCAGGGCAAGGGCAAAAGCAGCACAAGCCAGACCGAATGGCACGGTCGACATGACGACGATGGCGGAAATGAAGCTTTCGAATTGCGCTGCAAGGACCAAAAGAACGACGATGATCGCAAAGCCGAAAATAATGCCAATCCCCGAGTTCGTCTGATCCAGCGTCGCGGCCTCGGCCAACGGAACGACCCTGTTGTTTTCGGTGATCAGATCCGCCGCCAGATCCTGCACCTGGACAAAGGCATCGCCCAGCGCAAGCTCCGGCGTCAGGCTGGCCGCGATCTCGACCGAGCGGTTCTTTCCTTCGCGGCTGAGTTCCGGAGCAACGGCGCGTTCCTCAAGCCGGACAAAGGACGACAGGGGAACCATCTGGCCATCGGACGCACGTACAAAGATGCTTTCCAGATCACCAGGATCATCAACCGGCATCGAGGTCGAGAGCATCTGGATATCATAGCTGGTGTCATCGATGAAAACCGACCCCACGCTTCGCCCGTCCAGAACGGCCCGCAAGGCATCCCCCAACCCGGAGATTTCGACGCCAAGGTCCGATGCCCGTGCGCGGTCGATTTCGATAAAGAGCTGTGGCTGCGTCGTTTCATACTCAAGCCGAACCCTGCCAAAGTCGGGATTTTGCTGCATCCGCTCGACCAGTCGCTCGGCCACGCCCGCCAGCTGGTCATAGTTGTCGCCCGTGATCGCAAACGCCAAGCCGCGTCCGGCGCCGCGAATTCCCAAGGAATTGCGCTGGATTACGAAGACCCGAACTCCGATGATCGAAGACAGCCCCCGGTTAATATCGTTGACGATGTCCTGCTGACCGCGGCTGCGCGCCTCCCATGGTGCAAGCGTGGCAACCATGAACCCCCGATTGTCGGCGCTATAGCCCGTAATCGAGAAGACATTGCGCAGCTCGGCGGTTTCGCGAAGGGGAGACAGCGAGCGCTCGATCTCGTTCATTTTTGCCATGGTATAATCGAGCGACACCCCCTGAGGTGCCGTGATGGACATCAGCACAAGCGATCTGTCTTCAGGCGGGGTCAGCTCCTGTTTGATACCAGAGCCAACCATAAGCGCAGTTGCCGCGAACAGCAGCGACGCCAGAACCACAATGGCCGGAGCGCCCAAGGCCATCCGCAATGTGGCTCCGTATAGCGCTGCGAGCCGGTTGCCCAGCCAGGTGATCGGTCCGCGCCCGCTGTTATTCAGCTGCACGCCATCCAGCAGGCGGCTGGCCATCACCGGGCACAGTGTCAGCGCCACAACCGATGACAGCGTCACGGACATCGCCAGTGTAAAGCCGAACTCGCGGAAAAGCCCCCCGGCCTGTCCGGGAAGGAACGACAGGGGCACGAAAACAGCCGCGAGGGTGGCCGTCGTGGTGATGACGGCAAAGAACACCTCCTGAACGCCCAGAACGGCAGCCGCGCGGGCGCCCATCCCCTCGGCGCGCCGCCGCACGATGTTTTCCAGAACCACGATGGCATCATCCACCACCATGCCCGTTGCCAGAACAAGCGCCAGAAGCGTCAGGATGTTGACTGAGAACCCGACCAGATAGATCCCGGCCAGCGTTCCGACCAATGCGACGGGAAGTGTCAGTGCAGGAATGAGGGTGGCTCGGAAGCTGCGCAGGAAGAGAAAGATCACGGCAACAACAATTGCGATAGCCAGGCCCAGCGTCTGAAGCACCTCCTCGATCGAGCCATTGATGAACACCGCATCATCAGAGGTGATGAATATATCCACCCCTATCGGCAGGGTTTCATTCAACTCTGCAACCACCTGATGCACGGCTGCCGAGATTTCCAGCGTATTGCTGGTTGCCTGACGGATCACCCCGATGCCGAGCCCAGTCTGGCCATTGGCGCGCAGGATGGTTTCATTCGGCGCGGGGCCAAGGGTAACGCGTGCCACATCCCCCAGTTTGACATTGTCGCGGATCTCCAAGGCTTCAAAGGCTTCGGGTGTCGAAACAGAAGCCGTTGTGCGGACATTGATCGACTGGCGCGTACCGCTCAGGTCGCCCGCCGGAGCATCATAGGCCACATCCGCTAGCGCACGGCGCAAATCCGCAAGGCTGAGCCCCCGGCTGGCAAGCTCCCATTGGTCGATATCAACCCGGAATATCGGATCGCGATCCCCATAGATCTGCAAATCGGCAACGCCCGGTATCGAAATCAACCGGTCTTCCACCCGGTCATGCACGATTTGTGTCAGTTCCTGCGGCGAGCGGCTGTCCGAGGTCACCGCCACCCGGACCACAGGCTGCGCGTTGGCGTCGGCCTTTACGATGCCGGGGGTCTCGGCATCCTCTGGCAGGGTATTGGCGATCCGGCTAACCGCATCACGGGCATCCGTCGCGGCAACATCCAGATCTACACTATCCTCAAATTCCAGCGTGACCCGGCTGCGGCCATAGCGAGATTGCGACGAGATCGTCCTGATCCCCGAAACCCGCCCAACCGCGCCTTCAATCCGGCTTGTGACCTCCTGATCAACGGTTTCCGATGACGCGCCCGGGAAATAGGTCGTCACCGTCACCACGGGGCGGTCCACATCCGGCAATTCGCGGATCTCGACCCCGAACAAGCCAGCCACTCCGGCAATCACAATCAGCGCGTTGAGCACAAAGGCCAGTACGGGCCGTTTGACGAACAAGACGGTGCCCGTGCCATGCTGCCCATGCAGAGTCTCGCCAAGTATACTCACGACGATACTCCCTTAACCGTTGGTCTCAGATGGTTCTGTGCCCTCGACAGCTTCAACCTCAGCCCCCGGCCGGATATTCTGAACGCCTTCGACGATGATGGCATCTCCGGCATTCAGCGCGCCTTCGACCAGGACAGAGCCACTGTTGCGCTGCAATATCTTCACAGCGACCCGTTGTGCCTTGCTGTCTTCGATCTTCCACAGGAAAGGCCCGTCCGAAGACCATTGCACCGATAGCGGATCCACTGCCAAGGCCATTTCGCCGGGAAAGGAAAGCGCGACCGAGAACGCCATCCCAGCCCTGAGCGTATCGCCCTCGTTTTCAAGCTGCCCCTGAACCCGCAAGGTGCGGCTGTGCCGGTCGACGATATTGTCGATCGCGTTGATCTTCCCGACAAGCTGCTGATCTGGGGTCGCCAGGGGAACGACCTGCATCGGCATGCCAAGCGACAATTGGCTGATCGCCCGTTCAGGCACACGGAAATCGATCAGGATATGCGAGCGGTCCGTGATCACCGTCAGGACATCCTGCACGGAAATGCGGTCGCCAACCTCGATCTCCGACAGACCAGCCCATCCCGAGATCGGCGCGACGATGGTTCGCTGTGCAAGGTCAAACCGGGCCTGCTCCAACGCCAGTTCGGCCGAGCGCAGTTCCAGTTCAGCCTCGCGGAAACGCACAGCTGTTACCGCGCCGGTTTTCTGCAACTGCTTGAGCCGGTCGACATCCTCCTTTGCAGCCTCCACCTGCAATCGCGCCCGTTCGACTGCGATTTTTTCGGCTGCGTCTTCAAGGTGATAAAGCTCATCCCCCGCGTTGACATAGCCGCCTGCCACGAACCCCGTCGACACGATGCGCCCCGTCGCTTCGGCGCGCACGGTAACGGACCGGATGGCCCGCCCGTCCCCAATCGCGCGCACCTGGTCATTCATCGGTTGTTGCGAAACCTCTCCTGCAACCACACGTACCGGCCCGCGCGGGCCACGTTTCGCAGCCGGTTCTGCCGCTTCGTCCGAGGGAAGAGGTGCAACCTTTTCAATGACATCCAGCACACCCCAGCGTTCGAGCAAGGGTCGCGACGCAGGCACATAGGCAGCCCAAAGATACAGAGCCCCGCACACAAGGAGCGCTCCCGCAAAAAGTTGCTTGATGAGCTTCATGGAGTTTCCTGCGCTGGGTGAACCGGCGTGGTTGCCGCTGAAAATTGGGTTGTGTGTATCATTGTGAAAAACTGCCTACAAAAAACATGCAACCGCAAGCAAATTCTAGCCGTTCCCGAACCTGGCCGGTATCGTAATGTTGATTGTTTTTGCACAACAAAATTCACGCCTCCCTTCCGTGCTGAAAAGGCGCAAACTATGCAGCTCATCAGGCTGAGTTCGTCGGCTCTGCTTCAAGCAGACGTAGCGTGGAGAATTACTTTTCAAGAGCGAACACGGACAGCGATCAAACCCCGGGCCAGGGCGCGCTGAGCGGTTTGCCAGATCCGGCTCGAAGCGGTCATTTGCCACGACCAGCATCAACATCGGCTATGAACGCTCATGCCTCCCTGTGTGCCCTGCAGGTCAAACTTTTTAAAGACGGTTTTTGCGCCTAACAAACCCCGGCGCAGTGAACACTTCCTTGAGTTGTGCCGTGCCCATTCCGTCACACTTTGCGCTTAAGGGTAATAGCTTTGCTCAGTCACACCGATCTCTCTGACCGCATCGATGCGTGGTATTCCTTGCCGAAACTTCACGAAAAAATCGTCAGGTTTCAGTTTCTTCGCACGTCTTGAAGTTGTTGGGCGATGGACTTGAGGGGGGGGGGATCCAGTGCATTTTAAATTGGAAAACGGTGCCTTTCTCACTGCCACCTTCCTGTAACTGCCGTTTACACCGATGGGCCAGTGCGAAGGATGAGGCCGTTACGTGAACGCCTTCCAAATTGAAGGAACCCCGGCCGGACATCGTGGCTTTTTATGGGGCCTAGGCCGTGTTTTTCCAGACAAGGGGGGACTGGAGATCGCCGAGCGCAGATATCGGACTTTGCCACGTCGGTCCTGCAGAGAGTTAGGGCAGGAATGGCCGAGCCAAACCGGCCATTTAGTTTCTTGCCTAATACTGCGTTGCAGCCCATCGGAGCTGCCATTCGTGCATCGTGCAGTATTTTCCTGGAGCGGGTGACGATCGCGTGGTGTGTTTGCTACGCGCCTTAGCCCAGTCCACGCTCCAATAAAAATTGAAATTTCTGCGAAAAAATGGCACCATCGGCCATCATGCTCAGGTTCCTTACCGTTTTGCTGGTGGCAGGAGCAACATTCGCGTACCTCGCATCGGATCTCAGCGCTCCTTCTGCAAAGCCCACATATGTGACCGCCCCTGTGGAATTTGGACGGCTGGAGGAAACTGTGTCTTCAACCGGTACTGTGGATGCCCTTTTTACGGTGGATATCAGCTCCCAGGTCTCCGGGCGGATTACCAAAGTCACTGCAGATTTTAATGACAGCGTAGAGAGCGGCCAGCCGCTGGCGCAGATTGACCGACAGGGATTTGAAGCGCGGGTCGCCGAGGCTGAAGCTGCTGTCAGCATTGCCTTGTCCGCAGTTGAGGTTCGCAAAGCGGCGTTGAGGCGGTCGAAAGTTGAAATCGACGCGATTGGATTGGAGCGGAGTGTTCATCAGGCTCGGGTGGATAAGGCCAAGGCAGAGTGGCTCTTGGCACAGTCCAATCTTGATCGAAAAGAAGGGTTGCACCGTTCTGGGACCGTTTCAGAGGCGGACATCGACAATGAGCGCACATCAGTGCTGACTGCATCCGCAGCCCTGCGGGAGGCCGAAGCCCTGATGGCCGTCAACGAGCAGAGGATTGAGACCGCGCGCGCTGATTTTGCGAGAAACCAAGCCGAACTTGCGGGTGCGCGTGCAAATGTTCCACAGCGGCAGGCCGCGTTAAAGCTGGCTGAGGTTGAACTGGAGCGCACCACCATACGCGCGCCGATAGATGGGGTGATCATAAACCGCAGCATCGAGGAAGGGCAGACCGTTGCGGCGGCTCTGGAGGCGCCGACCCTGTTTACGATCGCCAAGGCTCTCCGGAATATGGTGGTCTATGTCAGCGTGGATGAAACCGATATTGGCCGTATCCGCATCGGACAGGCGGCTGGGTTCACTGTCGATGCTTTCCCGGATCGGATGTTTTCAGGTGTTGTGACCGAAATCAGAAAATCCGCCAAGGTGATCCAGAACATTGTGACCTATACCGTCGTCCTTGAGACTGAAAACCCCGAAGAATTGCTTCTTCCTGGGATGACAGCATTTGTCAAAATAACGATCAAAAGGTCTGAACCTGGGCTCAAAGTGCCGACCAACGCACTGAGTTACACCCCAAGCACCTATTCGGGAACATCCGAAACGACTGCGGTGATCTGGCGATTGGATGACCTCGGCAAGCCTGAGCCGATGGCGGTCGTGCCGTTGGACAGCGATGCAAGCCATACGCTTATTGCTTCGGAGGAGATCGAAGAAGGCGATCTTGTTATCGGTGCCGAAATTGAAAAGCCGCATGAACGGTCGCTGTTTGGGAATTGGATCGGAGCGAGGCTGTGACCACGCTGATCAAAGCAGCGCATCTTGGGCGGAGCTATAGCAGCGGCGGAACATCTATCGATGCTTTGAAGAACTGTTCCATTTCGGTCACCG
Organism: Pseudophaeobacter sp. A-200-2; assembly: GCF_041008815.1. Taxonomy (NCBI): domain Bacteria; kingdom Pseudomonadati; phylum Pseudomonadota; class Alphaproteobacteria; order Rhodobacterales; family Roseobacteraceae; genus Pseudophaeobacter; species Pseudophaeobacter sp. A-200-2. The sequence goes on from NZ_JAXGFU010000007.1 coordinate 251,393, forward strand.
CGGGGGAATTCGTGGCCATCATGGGCCCGTCCGGGTCCGGGAAAACCACCTTGATGAATCTGCTCGGTCTGCTTGACCGGCAAGACGCCGGGACGCTCGACATTCTGGGGCGCCGGGCCAGCGGTCTGACGGACGCACGCAGGGCTGAAATCAGGAACAGGATCTTTGGGTTTGTGTTTCAGTCGTACAACCTGCTGCCGCGTCATTCTGCGGTCGAGAATGTCGAACTGCCGATGATCTACGCCAGTATCCGGGCCGGGGAGCGCCGAAAGCGGGCAGTGAAGGCGCTGGAGGATGTGGGGTTGGCCAAACGGCAGGGCCACTATCCGCACCAGCTTTCTGGCGGAGAGCAGCAGCGCGTTGCCATTGCGCGGGCCCTGGTGAACCAACCGCGCCTGATCTTGGCTGATGAGCCAACGGGGGCCTTGGACAGTCAAAAGGGCCGACAGATCCTCGCCCTGTTCCAGACAATCAACCGTGCAGGTCACGCTGTTGTGGTTGTCACGCATGACGAACGGGTTGCCCGGCATGCGCAACGCATCCTGCGGATGGCAGATGGTGAGATCATCTCGGATGAAACCGTGCCAAACCGTCTTTGGGCTGCGGATGCTGCATCAGAGGTTCTGGTGCTGAGATGATCGTGCTGGAAAGTTTCAAAGTGGCTCTGCGGGCGCTTCAGGCGAACCTGCTTCGCAGTTTCCTGACCATGCTTGGCGTCATTGTCGGTGTGGCTTCGGTTGTCTCTATGGTCGCATTTGCAGCCGGGGCGCAGCGACAGATTTCGGAGCAGATCAAAACGCTAGGCGCGAATGTTCTGATGATCGAACCGCCCAGAAACAGCCGTGGAGCGGGGCAGACCGGCCGCGGTGCGGTCTCGCGGCTGACAGAGGAGGACGCGGAGGCCATTGCGGCCAATATTGCACAGATCGCTTTGACCGCTCCTGCGCTTCGCGGCAACGTGCTTGCGGTCCATAAAAACCGGAACACCTGGACAACGGTGAACGGCACCACCTCCAGCTATTTCGCAATTCGCGAATGGCCCCTGAAACAGGGGCGCTATTTTTCCCAGCAAGAACAATCCGGAGCGGGAAAAGTTGCGGTGCTGGGGCAATTGACGGCCGAGCAGCTTTTTGGCGACACGGACCCGATTGGGCAGGTCATTCGCGTACTGTCGGTTCCCTTTGAAGTGATTGGTGTGCTGGAAGAAAAGGGCACCTCGGGTTGGGGGCGAGCGCAGGATCAGGTTGTTTTTGTACCTATCCGCACAGCAAAGCAAAGGCTGATCGGCAGCTCCAATGCGGTTCACCGGAATTCGGTTGAGTATATTCTCGCAAAAGCGGTCTCTTCCTCTGCGGTTCCGGTGGCAGAAAAGAGAATGACGGCTCTCCTGCGGCAAAGGCACAGGATTGGTTCGGGGGCGGCCAACGACTTTCTGGTTTCGGACCCGGCCTCGATGATGGCGGCTGAAAATGCCGTAAAGAGAGCGTTAGGCTGGCTGTTGTCGGGCATTGCATCGGTATCGCTGATCGTGGGGGGGATCGGCATCATGAATATCATGCTGGTGTCTGTGACGGAGCGCACCCGTGAAATCGGCTTGAGGATCGCAATAGGTGCCAGCCCAGGGCATGTGCAGCTGCAATTTCTGATGGAGGCTGTCTTGCTCTGTGTCTTCGGTGGGGCGATTGGATTGGCGATCGGTGCATCTGCAGCAGTATTGGTGGGGCAATTGGCTGGCTGGCCGGTCTTTTTGAGCCCTCTGTCCGTCATTGGCGGGGTGGCGGTTTCAGCAGTGGTCGGTTTGATATTTGGTTATTTTCCGGCACGCAAAGCATCCAAAATGGATCCGGTCGCAGCCTTGAAATTTGAGTAGGCACCAAACTGCGCAGGGTGGGCGCGCTGCATGGAGCAACGGGAGCGGCTGAAGGCAACCCAGCCGCCGGATACAGCAAGAGCCCCCAAAGGGGCTCTTGTTCAAAAGGCTCAAACGTAAATGTCAGCTGGGTTGGCCCACATTGCACTGATCACCGACTTCGGTACCTGGAGTTTTGCCGTTGCCAAACGGATCGTTGTTGGGACCCGGGTCTTTGGCTGTGGTCCGGAAAACGGATCCTGGCGGAACGCACAAAGCTTTACGGCCATTGGTTTTGGTTCCGTCAGGATAGGCGTTTGCATTGGGTTGGCCGCCGGTATCTGCAAATGCCATGCTTGAGGTGCCAAGTGCCAGTGCCCCGGCCGCAATAAGTGTGACAAGTTTCATGATAACCTCCCAGTTTTGTGAATACAGGCCGCAAGATTTGCATAATTCCGGGAGTCCAACATCGCTCACCCGAGTGAGTATCCGCGGCATTTTTCTAACTCGAATGGGGTATGCGTTCTCGTCAGACGCAGGCCGCGGTAGCCGCCGCAGTATCTGACTGGCAGGCACATCTGGGTTTCAAGGCTAGAGTTTACTGCTCTGCTTGGCCAAATTATTCGCGCGATCCGAAGGCGTTAGTAATCGGCATGGGCTAACAATGCCACCAGTTCTGCCTGTCGGTGGGTGTTGGTTTTCTGGAAGATAGAGCGTAGATGGCTGCGTGCAGTCCAAATCGATATATTCAGCTGTTTGGACGCTGCTCTCAGGCTTGCACCCGCTGCAAGCCGGATTGTGACCGAGGCTTCGGCAGGTGTCAGGTGATACTCCTGCTGCAGGAACTCTTTGAAAAAGTCAGAGGCGTGCGCGACTTCCCGGATATAGAGCAACGCATGCGCCCCATTTAGCTGTTCGCGCAACTGAATGGGCACCGGCACAGCATCAATGTAAAGGACGCGGCCCGTCTCAGTTTCCAGCTTGACCGGGGGCGGCAAAGGGGTACTCCCCTGCTCACCGTAATCCAGGGAGGCTTGAACAAGCCGCGAGAGTTTCGCTTTCTGGTGTGGGTCACAGAGATGGATATTCCGCCAATTCAGCATCACTTGCCACAGCGGCTCTTCGGCGCAGGCCTCATCAAATGACACCGCGTCACCATTTTCATTCAGAAAAATGATACAGTGGCTTTTGTCACCCAAAAGCGTAATCCACTGGGATAACGAAATAAAACTCATGTCGCATGTCCCAAGCCTGGAGTGTTTCATCCAGCTCGACCCAGCCTCATCTCGAGCGTGCAATCTGGTTTTTACCCACTGCTCACAGTGTGATTGCATCAGGCCAGCCAGTATCCGCTACCGCCTGCGATTGGAGGCGGACGAGAAACGAGGGGGCCGAGATGTATTGTGATACCTTAACGATAAATCAAGCCGCGATTCGTGTAAACTGACCCAGCCTTCTGCCAAGTTTCCCTATGGCGGCGCGAGTGGCGGACCCAAGGGGGCCGGGCAATAGGGGCAGGGCCGGAGCCGCCAGAGACATGTCGGCTGCGACCTTTGCTACTCGACGAGCTACCCATACGCTTTGTCAGAAGACGCAGCTCCGGTGCCTGCTCGGCAACGACCTCTTCCAGATCACCCGCCTCCCTTCGCAGATCCGTGGTCTCACTCTACATCGCCGCCCGCGCCGCGTTGCCCGCCAGGCGTTTCTTCCCAGCCTCGAGGAATTCATTGCACCAACTGTAGTAGAGGCTCAGAGCAATGCCCTCCGGGCAGCACATTTCAGCAATGCTGCGTGTAGACTTGTCGCGTTTCTGCGCCGCCCCAAGTGCTCGTTTTCCTCTCTGGACCTGTCGCGGACTGTGCCACTCCTTTGGGTGTCGGAACGTGGGGAGAATTCTACAATCGGATAGGCTGATGCCCGGCATCTTCCGCCGCGCGCGGAAGATTGATGAAACCGAGACACGTGCGAAGATTGTTGACCGAATGATGGAACAGGGCCGGAAGCTGTTCAGTCGTTCCGATTTGCCCCAGAAGGTCGAACAGGAGGAGCTCGATATTGAGAGAGCGCGGGAATGATAGAAAACTGCCGTTCCCCACAGGCCTGGATTTTACGCCCCCGAAACCTCGTGACCTGCTCCCGGTACAGGGACAACTGTAGGAAAGTTCAAGCTGACCGGCACGCCAGGCTGATCAGGCGAAGAATCCGGCGGTGCTCAGTCGTTTTCGAAGAGCTTCTGAAGCGTAGGCTCGGTACTCGACCCGCTTTCAGGGAACCTGCCAAAATCATCTTGCGACGATGAGCCTGTAAGTCGGCGTGCAGCGAAAGCGAGGTAGGTGAAGAGCCAGAAATAGGGGCTTGTCGAGGGGCCGAATGAATCGCTCGACATGTTCGCCGCGATATAGACTAGGGTGCTGAGCGACAATCCGATGCAGATCATCCGGGCCGATGTCGTGCCCCGTGTCGCGCGTAGCATTCCGACGATTGACCACAGGCAGAGGGTCACCACCGCGCCGATCATGATCGCGACGCTCAGCAAGCCCGGCGCGCCAAGGGTGCGCATGTAGTCCAGAAACAGGTTGTGACTGTGGGAAACGTCGGCTTGACGGTAAAAAATATCGATGCGCTGGCTCGCTCCCTGGCCGAGGAACGGATCGGCGAGAAACTGGTCGATACTGTAGCGCCACAGGAACCCCCGGGTCATCAGGGATTCCAGCTCTTCCTGACTGTAGAGGAACTGGGACAGAAGCCCCAATGCGCGCGGGTTGAGAACGTTGAGCGCGAGAATGCCAAGCCCCGTCAGCACAAGGGTGACGACAAGGTATAGAGCCATCATGCCGATCCGTCTGACACCGGAATATGCAACGATGGCATAGGCCAAGAGCATCGTCAGGATCGACGCCCAGGCCAGCATCAGATTGGTCTTGGAGCCCGACGCGAACAACCCAAGCAAAATCAGGAACAGGCAGAGTATCCGGAACGGGCGCCGCCGCCGCACGGACATAAGCAGCGCCATGAGGGCCGGGATCGTGGTGGAGATCGCCATGCCGAACTGATTTGGGTTCTTGAACATCCCTGCGGCGCGGTCGGTTCCCTTGAAAACCATCTGGTGCAGCGGTGCGATGTCATAAGCGATCAGGCTCAACAGCGCGGTCGCCGCCAGCGCAGCTGCAATGATGTCAATGTAACGCAGGATTTGCTGCCGTGTGACCGTGCTACGGACAAGGAGATAGATTGCGAAACCGGAAACGAGGGTGGACAGATAACGGCTCGCCCGTAAGGGTTGGGCGGCCCCGAAGGTCGACAGCAGCGACCAGACGATGAGAAACCCGGCACAGGCAAGAACAATCGCGATGGTGCGCGTGGCCGCGACATCGAACGGCGTGCGCCGGGCCCGGGCGGCCTCGAACCAGACCGGTAGCCCGACCAGCATCACCCCAAGGGCCAGCGGCGCCCCGGCGGGAAGGCTGACAAGCGCCGGGGCGGCAAGCAGCGCGACATAAAGATACGCCACATAGGCAGGGAGAGGGGCTGCGCTCGATCGGCGCGCCAGCGTGAGGGGCCGCCCTGCCGGAAAGGGCCCTGCGCCGCTGCCTGACGGCCAATCAGACCCGCGCACGTTCATTGCGCTTCCATTCGGAAATCCCCGCGAGACCCACTCCCACGAAGATACTCAGGGTAAGAGAGATCGCCAGCACCACCATCTTGTTCGGCGAACTGGGCAGGGTTGGAGCCACGGCATCGGCGACGATGCGCAGGTCGGAATGGCTCTGCGGGGCGTAGCGGGTGGTCTCAAGCTGGCTCAGGTATTCCTGATAGGCGCCGTCATAAAATATTTTGTCACGCCGCGCCGCCTGAAGCGCGGACCAGGTCTCGCTTGCGACATAGGCGTTCAGCTGACTGATCTGGTCGCTGACGCTTTCCTGTTCGGCGACCGTGGTTTCAAGCTCCACTTCGATTGCACTGGCGGCGAGGCGAACTTCTTGCCTGAGACTGGCTTCGAGTGTCTTGATGCTGTCGGTGATGGCAGACACGGATTGCGGCTGGGAGCCGGGCTGCTGCTGAATCCCGGCAAGCCGGTCCCGGGCTTGCGCGAGCTCGGTAAGCAGCTGTCGGCTGGCCGGGCTGTCAAGGGTGATGACCGATGTATCGCCCGTGCGTTCATAGGCTGCGATCAGCGACAGCTTGGTCTTCAGCGCTGCCGCCTTGGCCTCGAGCATCGAGAGTTGCTGGCGCAGGGCGAAGGTTTGCTGTTCGATCTGCTGTGGGTCGGCGGCCACCCTGCCGGTTCCGCGCAGGAGAGACCGGACATTGCTGTCGGCCTCGGCCGCCTTCTGCCGCGCGCGTGCCGCAAGGGTTTCCAGCTGGGCGATCCGTTGCATCTTTGCCTCTTCGTCGCGGGCCAGTGCCCCGGCCAGGTGGGCGCGCGCAAACGCATTGGCGATATCCGCCGAAAGCGCCGACGACACCGAGCTGTAACGCAGTTCGATGAGCCGCGTATTCCCCTTGCGAGAGACACTCAGACCCTTCTTGACCTTGCCGATTACCATCGGCATCGGATCAGCGGGTTCGTCAGGACTGGCGCGTCCGGCCCATTGCCTCAGCGTGTCGACCAGCGCCGCAAGGGTGCTGGCCTCAGGTGCGAATTCCGGCAGAGTAGCAAGATCGAGTTCGCGGATCACGGCGGCGGTGGTTTCGTCTGAGCGGATCAGTTCGGCGTTGGTGTCGAGGTCGATCGCCGTTCCCAATTCGGAGCGCAGATCGCCCCCGGTGACGGACCCGAGATAGAGCGAAACACGCGCTGCATACATCGGCGTGGAGAAGACGATAATCGCCAGCGCCAGAAAAATACCGGCAGCGAGGCAGATCAACAGTGTCTTCGCTTGCCGTCGAACCGCCGCCAGAAAGGATGCGATGGTCGGCGGAGTTGCCTGCCATTCGAATTCGAGAGGATCGTCTGGTAAGTCGGAGCCATCCATTGCTTCCCTGCCTTCAGTTTCTTGTTCTCCGTCCCCGCGCACCCTTCGCACCAGCCTGATGAAAGATTCGGCGGTGGGCGCCTCGTAGAGCCAGTAGTTGTCGAGCGGATCTTCGGTTTGTTGTGACCCTTTCATTGCGTTTCTATCCCCTGCTTTCCGGGCTCCACGGCCATGCCGGGGGGCAGGACGTGAAGTTCGACGATATCCCCTGGCATCAGGGCCATCGCAGGCTTGGTCTGAGCCCGGGCGAGCGTCACGCCGTTTCGGGTCACCGTGGCCGTTGGTTTGATCCCGTAAAGCTGCCGTAGCGGGTCTCCGGCACTTGCCGTCAGGGTCGCCAGGTTGGCCTGCCGCTGTTGGGCGCGGGCCACGGCTTCGCCTAGGTCCTTCCAGGCGGTGATGCGCGCATCGCTGTCGATGGCGCTGATTTCAGCTGAGAGCTTCGCCGCCTCGGCGCGGGCTTCTTCCAGGGTGACGTCGATCTGCAACGCCCGGCTCGCCGTGACCAGAGCGGCGCGGCGCACCTCGGAAACGCGTGACATTGGCGCCAGCCCCTTTTCCTGCAGCGCGCGGATGTCTTCGAGATCCTTCTCGTCCATCGCCGCGCCGTTGTCCTCGTTCTGCTTTTGCTCACTCAGGACGCCGATGCGCTTGCGAACCCTTTCGATTTCATCCTGCAGGTGTTGTTTCTGCGTCTCGATGGCCACGCGGGTTTCTTCGAGGATAGACCGCTCGACGCTGACGATGCTGTCGATCGCGGGGATATGTGCCACAAAGATGCGTTGGTAATCCTGAGGCGTGTCGGTCCCGAGGAAGGTTTTCAGGCGCCATATCCGGGCGTATTCATTGGCCAGCGCGGTCACGGCGGCCGCAATTTCGTCGCTGGAGGCCGGTCGCTGGGTATCGCGTGGCGGTCCGCTGCTTGCCAGCGTCATCACGTGGTGCAGGGTCATGCCGCCGCGGAACGGGATTTCATGCGCGCCACCGGCATCTCCCGAGACATAGATCGGCCGGTAAGAAGCCACAGTGACAAGAACCTGATTGGTTTCGATAATCTGGGGCAACCCGCCACCAGGAGCGACCCGTCGGGTCAGGCTCATCTCGGCATAGGCCTCGGCGGTCTTGCGGCGGACGTCGTCAAGCGTTCCCCCGCCTACAGCGATCGGTCCCACCAGCGGGAACCAGGCCGCGCCACCCATTTCGATCGGCACGTCGACATTCAGTTCCGGCGCCCCCACGACAAGCAGGCGCAGCACGTCACCCGGGGCCAGCCGATAGTCATCGGCCGCGATCGGGAGTGCCGTCAGCAACAGCGCCATGAGGGAGAGGACAGCTGCAAGCCATGTTCGGGTCTGGGGCTGCGAGCGTGTTTCGGCAGGGCGGTTTGGTGCGGTATTCATCACAAGACCTTCCAGATCACGCGGCGGACGGATCGAACAACTTCGTCAAGAGGCTGGTCGGCATCGATTTCCGCCACCAGCGTTTCGTCGGGAAAACGAAGGGCGCGGACCACTTTGATCCGGTTTTCGATTTCCTCAGCGCTCATCTCGGGGCGACGGGACAATGCCACCTCGGGCGAGGCGATGAGCTTGATCACGACGTCAGGTGGGTAAAGCCGCGCGTCAGCATAGGCGCGGGCTTCCCACCGTGCCAGCGCCTGGGCGAGGCGGGAGGACGAGCTTGCAAAGCGGCCAAGCAGGCAGCCATCGTTGAAGCCTTGGAACTGGTCTTGCGGGTAGCGATCGCAGATGACCACCAGACCACGGTTCCGGGCGCGGATCATCCGCCGCAGCTTCGCGCGTTTCTCAAGGCTGAGGCTGAGCGCCCAGGGGATCAACGCGACGGCTCTAAGACGCCCGCGCAAACCGCTGCGGCGCTGGCTTGGCGTGCCGCTCACGGCGCGTCGGTCGACAAGGCGCCGGGCGATCTGCAGTGGCAGTCGCAGCAGCGAACCGGGACCGTCGCCGCTTCCGAAATAGATCGGAACCACGTCGAGTTTTTGCCCAAGCCAGGACATCGTGTCGGCGCGCATCGTCGACTTGCCCGCTCCGTCGGAGCCGAGAAAGGCGACAACAATACCGCCCCGTGGCGATGTGCGGCGCAGCGGGATCGCCCAGTGAAACCGCCTGCGGCTTAATCCGCCGAGAATCCAGAAGATCTCCCGCACCTTCATGAACAGCGCTGCCGAGATGGCGCCGTAGGTCCGATGCGGGCGCAGCGCGGCACGCACCACCTTGGCGAATGCCGCACGGTCGGAATGTCGGGCCCCGTCTGCGAGGATGCGGCGCAGTGGCGCTTCGGTCTTCGGTCCGATCAGCCTGGCAGCGAGCGAGATAACCGCATCGGCTTCGGCGCGCTCGACCAGCCAGGCGAACTCGCGTTCGAAATCATCGTTCCCGCCTTTGACACGGATCCATGCGGCAACGGTTGTCCTGATCCGGCGCTTGAGGGCGTCGCGGACGAGAAGCAGCAAAAGCTCCATTTCGGGGGCGGTGACATAGGCGCCGTGAGTGGGGTCAAACCTGCGCGTCGCGAGGGCCTGCGCTTCCCACGGTAGGCGGTAGCCTTTGAGGTGCTTCTGACCAAGCGTGAGGCGGTGATGCAGGTGAAGGTGAACCAGCGTTCCGGTCGCGTCGTCAACGGCGAGATAATCCTCGACCGCCGGATAGGCGGTAAGCGCGGTCGCCTGGAACCGGCGGAAACCGCTTTCGGCCAGGATGCGCTGCAAATCGTCGCCGCGCCACGGTTCCACCAGAACGTCCAGATCCGTGAGGCCCCGCATCCCGGCACCGAGGTGTTCATTGCTTTTCCAGTGGCAGTACTGCAGGTCGGCAGCATGCAGGCGGTCAAGAAGCTGCTGCACTACCGCGAGGCCGATTTCGGGTACCGGCGCGCCGTCCCAGGTCGCGCTTTGCAGCAGATTTTCACGATCATCCTTCATCACGATACCCGCTTTTGAAGCAGTGCGATGCCGCGCCGCATGCGCATGGGGCCGACATTGGCGAGGGCGAGCAGCAGGCGCTCTCGATCCGGCCCGAGAAAGAGCTGCGGGCGCATCCAGATCAGAAGCGGCACCAGCAGCGCGGCAACCAAGATAGTGCCCCCGACAACCGGAACCGATCCCGCGCCGGTCCCCCGCAGGCCGGTTGCGATGGTGAAGCTGCTCCCGCCGAGGATCAACGCGAGAAGCGCGCCAGGCAGATGCGCCTGGCCGAAGGTTCGCCAGCTCATGGCGGACAGGCGCAGGCTAAGCTGCGCCATCATCAGGAAATTGAGGGCGAGGGCGCATAGGACACCGATCGCCACGCCGATCAGTCCCCACTGCTGCCCGGACAGCGCACCGACAAAGACCGCCATGGCGAACACACCCTGGCGCCAGGCCCGGGCATATACGGCGCCGGTGGCGCGCACGATGGAGTCGCTGATCTTGGAACTGGTGCGGAACAGCATCCCGAGGGCAAGGAAGCGCAGCGGCACCGCCGTACTCGCCCAGTTCGGCCCCAGCAGGATGTGCACGATTTCGGGGGCGAGGATGGCAATGACGACACCCGCAGGCAGCATCACCGTCGCACAGGCGAAAATACCGCCACGATAGGCTCGGGCCAGACGTTCGGGCTGGCTCTGGACGCTTGCCATGGTCGGGAACAGCACCCGGTCGAGAGCCTGCCCCACCAAGATCGCGGGCGCGGCCATAAGTTGATAAGCATGACCGTAGAGCCCAAGAGCCACCGGCCCAAGCCAGCGCCCGACGACCATGTTGTCGGCCTGGGACGCGAAGTAGTTACAAAACTTGGCGATGGTGAAGCCCGTGCCGAAATAGAGAAGCTCACCGACGGCACGCGATTCCAGCATGAGCCGGTTTTCATGCGGCTGGCCGACAAGCAGTATCAGCGTCCGGACGATATTCTGCGTCAGGTACGCACCGACCAGCGCATAGACCCCGAAGTCCATCAGCGTGAGTATCGGCGCCACCACGATGAAGCCGAGCCCGAAGGCCCCTGCCTCGACCAGTGCGAGCCAGCGAAAGCGGAAGGTGCGAAGGGCTAGCGCCTCAGCCACGGTCGCGATGCCGCGCAGCGGGAAGCCGAGGGCCATGATCCGCACCACCCCCGCCAGTTCGGGCATCTGGAAGAAGCTGGCGATCGCATCCGCCAGGAGATAGGCCACCAGCCCCACGACCAGCCCCATTGCCACCGACAGCGTGAACCCTGTGCGGATATGTCGGGACTCAAGCGCGGGGCGCTGAACGATGGCTGGGCTGACCCCGAGTTCGGAAATGATCGCGCAAAAGCCACCGACGACCATCGCCGCGGCGAAGAGGCCGAACTGTTCCGGCGCCAGCAACCGCGCCAAGAAAATGATCGCGATCACCTGCAGCAGTGCCCGCGTGCCGACCGCCAGCGAGGTCCAGCCAAAGCCGGAAATCGTCGTTTCGGTGAGTTTTCGCCCGCCCGTCATCGCGTCACTCTCCGGAAACACGGGGGATATCGGCTTTGGTGCCAGTTACCCTTTGGCCATTCACCCGTTGGTCCTTCTCCCGTTGACCCGTCATGCAATGGCCCAATCGTTGTGCAGGTTGATTTCAAACAGGCGCCCGTCCGGTTCCTGGTCGTAGCCGTAATCGACGGCATAAAGCGACATTTTGTCCCCGTCATTCGGGTCGCTGCTCGGCGCGAGTTCGAGCCCCTTCAGCTTTGGCTTGCCGCCAGTGATCGGGCTTCTGTAATCATTCAGCAGGTCGGTCGAGGCGAGAATGTTGCACTCGCGATCAACTTCAAAGATGGTGCCGCGCGTGCTGCCGCTTGAGATATAAAAGACATCCTGCGCGGCATCGTAGGCCAGCCCCTCGGTATCTTCGATTTCGCTGGGCAGAACGGTCCGTTCGATCAAGTCGCCGGTTGCGGACAGTTCGACAAGTTCCCGGTTCGCCCCGTTGAGCAAAAAGATATGGCCCGTCGCAGGATCGATCACCGGATCTTCGGCGTCTTGGATGTCGAGCGCGCCCACGTCGATTTGACCGAGCAGGACCGTCGGGTCGTTTGGATCGGTGATAAAGATTTTGTTGGCGTCGTCGTCGGTGATGTAAAGAAGGCTGTTGAACGGATTATAGGCCACTCCCGTCGGCTCATCGGTGTAGCTGATCAGGGAGAAGGCATCGACATATGTCCCGTCCAGCCGCGTCGCGAATAGGTTCACGGAGCTGAAATACGGGCTTTCGTTATGCTCGGAATCCACGATGAACAGCAGGTCGAGCTCGGGCACATAGGCAATGCCGGAAGGATCACCTGATCCATAGCCCGAGGGGTCGCCTGGGAAATAGTCGGTCGTGTTATGGATTGCGACGACGGCGGGGGAAAGGGGCTGCACCACAGCGTCGTTGTCGATCACAGCAACCGAAACGCTGGACGTCCTGCCATCATAGGCAGTGTCGGGGCTTGAGGTAGTCAGGATCAGGGTGAAATTCTCTGTCCCTTCGGTAATCGTGTCGTCCATCGCGCTGAGCATGATCGTTTGCGGTGTCTGCCAGTTTTCGGAGGTGAAGGTCAGGGTTTGGGGCGTGAACCCGATATCGTCGGGACCCGAGGTCGAGACTGTGATCGTCACGTCCGCAGTTGGCGCAGTTTCCAGCGAAACCGACAGGCTGTCTCCTTCTCCGTCCTCGGTGACGATCGTCGATCCGTCGCTTTCGGTGACCGTGATGCCCGGCACCGGATCGGTCGGGATAGAGTAGGTCACTGACAGGATCGGGGCGGTGCCGCTCTCGGATGATCCGAAGCGCAAACCGTTGTCGCCGCCGACAGTCATCAGCCAGCCGTTGTTGGCCAACCCATCAGACCACGCTTGCAGACTCTGCGTCACATCAATCAGCTCAGTCCCCTTATTGAGACGGCTGAGCACAACATCGGGGGAGGAAAATGCCTCCACGTCATCCGTCTGAATGCCGTTGCCGAAACCGTTCCAGGTTATGTCCGCCTGGCTGGTCCAATCCCCCGCCATGAGGTGGAACGCCACCGAATCCCTGGTGCCGTTGGACAGCACAAGCGTCAGGGTCGCCGAGGTGATCGTCGCGCCAAGTGGAATCTGCCCCGGCCCGTTTCCGAAGATCTCCGAGAACCGGATGAGCCCCTGCATCTCGCCGCCTGCCTTGTCGGCGCCATCGACATAGACAACGGGCTTGGTGTCATAGCTTCTGTCCGCGCGGCTTTCTCGGATGTAGGTGTCGATCGTCCCCAGATATCCCCCGACATTCTGCTGGAAGCTGGTTGTGACCTCTGCGGCATTCTCAGCCGCAGGAACATAAGCCGCGGCGGCTTGCTCGATCATCGTATAGGTTGGGGCAACGTCATCCTCATGCAATTGGACGCTCCGGTCGGTGCTGCCATTGCTGCCGAACAGCCAGCCGAAACTCTCAATGCCATAAGACCAGCTTTGCAGGCTCCGCATCACCTCAATGACACCGGTGCCGGAGAAAAGACCGCCGGAGGAGCGGTGCGCGCTGCTGTTATCCGTCAGACTGCAAACGCCGGTGGTGTCCCAGTTCCAGTTTGCCAGGCCGGTCCAAATCGAGGAAATTATCGGGTCGAGCGGAATTTGGTCTTCATCATCCCCGAATGAATTCGAAAAGGTGAAGAACCCCAGTGTTTCGCCCGGAAAATATTGGGACCTGTCGGCGTGGACATCGGGGGTGGAATCATAACGGTCATCCGGCGCACTTTTCCAAATAAAGGCGTCTATCGTGTCATCAAAGTCATATAGATATTTCTGATTTGCAGTCGTCGACATTTTTTCACCTATTTAACAAGCAACATTTCCCCGAAGCCAAAAGAAAACGTAAGAGGCCATACGATTTCCATGTTTTCGAGAACCTGAGAAGGATTTTGCATCAGGGCGCTTTTCGAGAGCCCGATGACTGGGGGTTTTGGGGGCAAGGGATGAGGATTTGTGCGTCGTGTTGCGCCGATTATTGTTATGCATGCAGCCCCCTTTCTTCCATGCGCCGACGTGGCACCCGGCCGGTCCCGTCTGCCAGGAGCTGCGACATGATCTGGTGCGCTGTCTCGTCTGGCCTTGCGGTGCCGTCGACGGTGATGATCCGGGGCGCGATGCCGCGCGCGTGGCCGACTGCCTTTAGGGTGTTGAGAAGAGACCGGCGCAGGAATTCCGCTTTCTCCCACGTGCCTTCGGCGTCGGTGGCGTCTCGGGCTTGCAGACGCGAATGCTTCGAGTGCCGGGCAGCAAGGCGGTCGGCGCAAATCGTTGCTGGGGTTGCGACCGATACGTAGATCCGGTTGTTGGTGACCGCGTGGGATAACCCGTCGCCCATCAGCGCCTGGGTGTCGCCATTCAGGGCGCGCAGTTGGACCGACCACAGCGCTTGCAGCAACCCCTGGTCGAGGACCGCGCTCATGCCGTGGCGTTCGAGCCGGGCATAGAACGCCATGATCGTGGCAACAGTGGAGACGGCGCGGAGCTTGTCTCGCAAATGCGGCTGCTGGATCGCCAGAGTCTGTCTTACTGCGTTGCGGCTGCCGCCGTCATGGCCAAGGTTGGATAGGATCAAACGCAGCTTCGCGGCCGCACGGGTTGTTTTGCCTGCTTCGTCCCTGAAAAAATCGGGGGCGAAGATCAGGTCAGGGTGTCTGCGTGCCAGTGCCGCGTGAACTTCGCGCGCAACAGTCGTCTTTCCCGACCCGGGCAGGCCGAAAAACTCGATCTTCAGCCCACGCATCAGCCCGTGTCCCGGCGCGGTGGCAATCCTTGATCGCTGCGAGTGAGGCAACTGGTTCATGCCGGGGCCTCCCTGAGCAGGCTGCGCGGCAGCAGCTCTTCGTAAATTTCAAGCGTCCGCCTCGCCATGAAATCGGCATCCCAACGGTCCAGCGGCGTGGCGCGGGCTTCGGCAGCCATCGCCGCCCGCCGCTCGGGAGACGAGACAAGCTGTCCGAGCCTTTCACGGAAACCATCCCAGTCTTCCTGGGGGACAATGAAACCGTTCACGCCATGGGAAATGATCTCTTCGATGCCGGGCAGATCGAACAGGACAACCGGCCGCCCCACTGTCAGGGTTTGCAGCACCGTTCGCGGCAATCCTTCGCGCTCGGCGGTGTGGATGCAGATATCGGCCATGGCGATGATCCGTTCGGGATCGGTGCGGTATCCAAGCAGCGTGACCTGGTTTTCAAGGTCGAGTTCCCTGATCGTGTCCTCAATCGCTGACCGAAGATGCCCATCCCCTGCAAAGACGAGGTGCAGCTCCGGTAACTGTTTGAGAAAAATTGCGATTTCCCGCAGGAGTTCGAGGTGCCGTTTGCGCGGTTCAAGCACGGCAAGCATGGCGATGACGACCGGGCGAGGGGCGTCTGAGCCGAGCCCGAGAAGATCGCGCCAGCCCTCTGGTGGCACGGCTTGCCGAAACCGCGACAGCTCGAATCCAGAGGGGACGACAAAGTGCTGTCGGCTTGCGCCGACTTTGTGGTCTTGGCAGGCGCGCCGCATCCCCTCGCTGACATGGATGAAGCCATCGGTCATCCGCGCCGTGGCCCGTTCGAGCCCGAGATAGACGGCCTTTTGGGCTGGTCCGACGCCGAGAAATGGCAGGATATGGACGCCATGCACGACAAGCGGAACACGGGCCGATGCTGCGGCGAACCGACCGATGATGCCGGCCTTGGACTGATGCGTATGCACCACGTCGGGCTGGATCTCCCTCAGCAGACGACGGATTTCGAGGAAAGCAGCCGGGTCCTGAACCGGGCTGAGGTTTCGTACCAGGTTGGGTACCGCTACAAGCTCTGCTCCCGGGGCAAGCGCCCGTGCGAATTCGGGCAGGACGTCACGGCCATGGATAAGGATCACCTCATGCCCGGCCGCGACATGGCGGGCGGCTGTCAGCAGCGTGTTCTCCTCGGATCCGGCGCGAAGAAGGCGTGTAAGGATATGGACGATCTTCATTCCACCGCCCCGCTCTTGTGTGTCTCAAGCGTTTTCAAGGTCAGGCCCCCGTCATCCGGAGAGCCGCCGGCAAGGTCATGAACAGGATCCTGAGATCCTCAAGAAGCGACAGGTTATTAGAATAGAGATGGTCGAGTTCGACCCGTTCTTCGTAGCTGATATCGTTCCGACCCGAAATCTGCCACAAGCCAGTCATGCCGGGACGTACGCTCATGTAGCTGTCGATGACATGCCGGTAGAGCGGCAGTTCATCCTTGGTCACCGGGCGTGGCCCGACGAGGCTCATATCCCCGCGAATGACGTTCCAGATCTGCGGCAGCTCGTCGAGGCTCGTCTTCCGCAATATCCGGCCCAGGCGCGTGATCCGCGGGTCTTTGCGCAGTTTGAAATCCCTGTTCCATTCGGCTGCTGCTGCCGGATCTTCGCGCAAAAGCTTCTTGAGGCGGGCCTCCGAGTCAGCGACCATTGTGCGGATTTTGAAGCACGGGAAGGCGCGGCCATTCTTGCCGACACGGCGGTGTGAGTAGATCGGCTTGCTTCCGTCGATGGCGACGAAGGCCGCCAGAATCAGGATAAGGGGCAGAGCTAGTGGCAGGAGCAGGAAAGCGCCGACGATGTCGAAGCACCTTTTGCCCCACAGCGCATAGAGATGGGTCGGCGTCGTTCGACCGAGTTTTCCGATAGGATTGGTGCCTACGGCGGGGGCATAACTCGTATTCGAATAGCTGAAATAGTTCTTGTCTTTGGGTACGCGAAACATAATACATCTCCCCTTGGCGAGGAATTGTACTTCCAACGCCAACTAAAAGCGTTCAACGCCAAATAAAGGCGTTCCCGCGATACGCGAAGTGTCGCATGCATTTTAGATTTGGAGTGATTGCAGTCGGATCCGAAGATTGATCCGTAATCTCTTCTTGTACTTTTTAATTCACCGTAAACGCTCGGCAAAAGAAGGGCCGAGATAGTTTCTTCGATTTACGGGATTGCGCCTGTATTATTATTATACGGAAAGGCTCAAATAATTTAGTGAGCCCCGCAATCCTCCGTAGAATTAGTCACAGTTTCTAAACGGTGACAGACTTCCTAGAATGAGTCAATCATTTAGTCATAAATTTGACACATATCTGACACATTCCTGTCGCAATCTATTTGAGTGGGATGTCCGGGTAAGGATATGTGGGTGCAAACCGAAGCATAGACGTGCGCAAGGAGTGTCAAGGGGGAGACATCGTGATCGGTGCGTGTCGAGCGTCCCGCTGACAGCCACTGATTGAGCCGATTGGACGGGGTTCAGGATGCATTGAGTTGCAGAAGTATGTGACGGTTGCGGCCAGGGCGATTGGCGAGAAAAAGACATTCGGGCAACGGTCATAGTTATTTGTGACGCGCCGCCAGTCCTTCAGTCTTCCGAACATGATCTCTATGTGGTTGCGCTGATTGTCGCGGTGCTTTTCGTATCTTGCTGTAGTCTGTTGTTGCTTCCTGCCTGGGGCAGGTGCGGATCCCGTTATCTTGCAACGCTTCTCTGAATCAATCGGCGGTGTGCCCGCGATCACCAAGACGCCAATCCAAATTTGATGAGCCCGGCACGCTGTCACGAAGAGGTTCAGTGGGCGTCCTTTGCTGCCGCAAACTGCGTGCAGTTTCGTGTTCGTGTCGCCCTTGGTGCGTCTGATCAGGCGGCCACGCCTCTTGTTGTTTCGACGCCTAGATATCCGCTTTGAACCAATCTGAGGCTTATCCATGACATTGATCCAGAGGAACAGCCATATAGGCGACAATTTAGTCTGGCCGTGTGTGAGCGGCGGCAAGGAGCGGAAAGCGGTCAGTGCTCAGATGGGCAGGAAACGCATGGCGCCTTGTTTGCAGAAATTCCGTAAGGCGCAATGCCAATAGGATGATTCTCAGATCGAAGCTTCGACGTGCTGCCAGATCGTCGGTGACCTGCCCCCCGAGGCTCCCTTATTCATAACGAGAGTCTGCGGGTCTGGTTTTCATATTCTCCGTCGTCTGATTGGGCAAGCGCGCCGGGCGCGGAGCCCTCAAATTGCTCAAGCG